>JANOWX010000530.1:0-7300 GCA_031418175.1 Acidobacteriota bacterium
CTACGGCGCGCCCGGACAAGCTAAAGCCCAAATCCACGGCTAAGAACTTGAAATCGCGGTTTCACCCAATAACCATAGGTTTTTCGCAAAATCGGTCTTTCACCTGTTAGGTGAAGAGCCAAAATCGCAAAAATCGCGGCGCTGCCGATGGATATTGGGCGAAACGATTTCATTCATTTCTTAACCGTGGATTCAGGCTAAAGCTTGAACTCTAAACGCCTGCACCTGACGCGCTCAGGTAGGTTGAGTGTGCCAATCTTGCTTGTTTCGATTTAGTCCTGTGGTTGACGATAAGCTATAGCTGCCTGACAACTCGCGCAGATAAAACATCGCTTGCACCCTACCCTTTCACTGGCAGATTTGCGGTTGGATTTGACAGAGCAGTTTCTTCAAACCGTCAAGCTGCTGTTGCTGTTGTTTAATTTGTTGTTGTTGCTGTTCAAGCTGTGCCTGTTGCTCTTTGAAGGCGTTGACGAATACGACGCTCAGGCGGTCGTATTTCACGCCCTCGACTTCGCCGTTCGCATTGCGAGTGACGAGCAGCGGTTCGATCTCGGCGACCGCTTCTGCGCCGAAGCCGACATCCAGCGAGTGATCCGACTTCCAACGGTACGTCAGCGGTTGTAGCCGGTGGATGACGTTCAAGCCGCCGCTGTAGTGTTGCAAGTCTGTTTTGTAACGCAGGCTTGAGCCGCAGGTGGCAATTTGGTTGGAGGCATTGCGGCACATGGTCGTGTTGCCGCCAGTGCCGAGCCTGTCCAGTCCTAAAAAGCCGTTCGAGAACACGGCGAAGTTGTTACTGCCGTTGCTGGAGCCTTCGACGCCCGTGCCATTGAGGCTGATGCCATATACGCCGCGCGCGCCGTTCGTGTCGGTGTAGCCGCGCACGCCACCAAACACACCTTGTCCGGTTACGCCAATCCCAAAGCTACTGGAACCCACAATCGCGTCCTGCGCAAAGCCGTTCACATTTAACTGGGCGTTTGCCAAATTCGTCGTGCCGATGCCGACGTTGCCACTGGTGGAAATGACGACGCCGTTTGTCGGCGGCGGAATGCCCGCCGTCGTGGCTGTCAGCTTGAGCGTCGAGCCGTCGAAGCGGAGGTCCGCTCTGGTCGTCCCGTTGCCGTTGATCGTCAGGCCAGTTTCGGAATTCGGCGTGTGCAAACTGATAAAACCGCCCCCGCTGCCGCCCGACCTGAAGAGCGCCGCCCCGTTCACATCGAGTTTATTTCCTGCGCTCGTGATGCCGATGCCAACATTGCCGCTGGCGTCGGTTTGCACAAACCGGCTCGGCGGCAAGCCGCCCAGTTGCTGCGCATTCAATGTTTGAATGGCATACGGCGCAGCGGTCACAGGCTGACGCGGCGCGAGCACCGTGTAAGGATCAGTAGTGCTCACCGGACGCACGCCGATTTCCAGATAACGATCTGCGCCACTGAACACGTTCGCGCCGAAATCGAGTTGGACGGTAAAGATGCCTGCGCTGGCCGCCACCGGATTGCGTATGAGCGTTGCGCCGGCTTGCGCGCCTGTGCCGACCATGACCGTGTCGAAGAGTTTGAATTGCAGGTCGTAGTTGCCATTGGCGGGATTGCCCGCGTCGGTCAGCTTGCCTTGATAAGTGAAGGCGGTGGTTTGCGCCAGCCCCAACTGGACACAACCGGTCAGCCAAACAAGGCTGGCGAGTACGCACGTCGCCCGCGCCAATGATCTGTGGGTCATGGTAGTAAACTCCTTTTGGTGAGCGGCCTGTCAGCGAGAGCTTCCGAGTGTTACTTGAAACGCGGATTGAAGAGATTGGAACGTCCCGGCGCGCACCTTAACACCCCAAGTTGACCATAAGCCATCGCTGCCCAGCGCCGTGCGCGATTGCGGCCGTAGCGCCTTCCGCTTCCATCGCGCAAGCTGGTTTACGGCGCGAAATAGCCTGACACATCAATCACTAACTCCGACAGCGCCGAAGAAAACAGTTTGAACGCGCCGTCCGCACTGTCCAGCCCGACGATGAAATGCAGATTGATTACTTCGCCAGTGTTGTAATTCGCCGTCGCTACCGTCGGTTGCGGCGCGCTGCCCGGCCACAACGTCAGGTAACCGCCGCTTTGTGGCAATACCACCGTGGCGTTGCCGACGACCGCCAACGCCGCTGCCGGTATCGTCAAGCCGTCGCAGACGCCGCGCGCCGGTTGCGTGTAAACCTGATTCGCATTGAGCGGCGCGTTCGGCTTGAAACAGCCGGTCAGGTTCGGTGGCGTGGCGCGCGTTTCCAGCAAGCGCACCGGGCGCGCCAGCGGCGTGAACAGCAGGCCCGCGCCGTTCGCGTCGTTGGCTTCGGTGCTGTAATAACCCAGCACGTCAACGACCAGATCGGTGGTCGCTGCCGTGAACAGCTTGAACTGCCCCGCCGGCGACAAGCCCACCGTGAAAGGCCCGTTGACGATTTGGTTGGCGTTGTAATTCGACGAAGCCACCAGCGGGCGCGAGGCATCCGCCGGAAAGAGCGTCAGGTAACCGCCGGCTTGCGGGCCAACTGTCGTCGCATTGCCGACGATGGCGCGCGCGGCAGCAGGGATGCCCACGCAGGCGACGCCCGTGACTTGTTGCGTCGTATCAACACCGCCGGGCAAGGGCGCGCCCGGTTTGAAGCAGCCAATCGCTTGGCCGACGCGTGTTTCGAGCAAGCGCACCGGGCTCGGCAGCGGATGGAAGTACAAGCCGCCGGTATTCAGCGGGGCGTAATAACCGGTCACGTCTACGACGACATCGGTCGTGTTCAACGCGAAGATGTTGAACGCGCCATCGCCCGCGCCGAGGCCGACGGTGAAAACGTTGTTGATGATTTCGTTGACGCCGTAGTTTGTGCTGGCGACGGTCGGTTGCGCCGCGCCGCTTGGATACAACGTCAAGTAGCCGCCGCCCGAATTCACCGTCGTCACGTTGCCGGTGAGTGCGGCGGCATTGGCGGGAATGCCGCAGAAGTTGCGCGCGGCTTGCAAACGTGAAGTGCCGCCCGCAATCGGCGCGTTGGGTTGGCTGCACGCGTTCACGCTCGCGCCGGGCCGCGTATCGAGCAGGCGCACGGGGCTGGGCAGCGCAAAGAACTGCAAACCGCTGCTCGCCGCATTGATCGTCAGCGCGTAGGCCCGCGTCCCGCTACAGTTATTGGCATCGCGCGCCAGCACTGTGAAATTGAAGGCGCCCGCGGCTGTCGGCGTGCCGGTCAATGCACCCGTTGTCGAAAGCGCCAAGCCATTCGGCAAGGCGCCCGCCGTCACTGTGAACGCATAAGCGGGCGTGCCGCCATTGGCCGTGAGCGTTTGGTTGTAAGCCGCTCCCGCCGTGCCATTCGGCAAGGTCGCCGGATTGACGGTGATGGCCGGGCACGCCGCGATCACCAGCGTGTAATTTTGCGTGCCCATGCAGGTATTGCTGGCTGTCGCCTTGATGGTGACTGGGAAGCTGCCCGACGCCGTCGGCGTGCCGCTCAGCAAACCGCCGGACGCGAGCGTCACGCCGCCCGGCAAGCTGCCGCTGGTTAAGCTAAACGTATACGGCCCGGTGCCGCCGCTGGCCGTGAGTTGCTGGCTATAGGCCGCGCCGAGTTGTCCGTTGGGCAGTGTCGCCGGGCTCAGCGTAATCGCCGGGCAATTGATGTCGTCGTCCACGATGGTGGCGACGCCCTGGTTGTCGGTCAGCGTCGCGCCCACGTTGGCGGTCAGATTCACGCTGAACATTTCATTGCCTTCGACCAGCGTATCGCCGATGACCTGCACGGCGATGGTTTGCGTAATGGTGTTTTGCGTGAAGGGCGGATTGAAGGTCAGCGTGCCATTCGCCGGGACGTAATCGCTATTGGCCAGCGCCGTGCCGTTGGCCGTGGCGTAATTGACCGTGACGGGATCAAGCGCGCCAATCGCGCCGGTCAGCGTGACGGTGAAAGTGGCGTTGGTCATGCCGCTGTTGCCTTCGTTGACGTTGAGGTCGTTGAGGGCGAGCGCCGGCGCAATCAGTGGAATGCAAGCTGAAAATTCTGAGGTGCAATTCGAGCAAAGATATGAGTCATACGCCACCAGTGCCGTAATCGAAGCACCGGCATTGAAGCTCGTGACATTGCTGAGCAGTTGCGTGTTGAAGGTCAAGACAGTGTTATCCAAACCCAGTCGCCCGACTGTTTTAGAACCCAGCAGCGTTTTCCCCTCGCCATTGCCGGAAGCGTCACAAGCTGGATTGAGATAAAACTCGATCACCACGTCATCGAACACAGTGTGCGGGGCCAGATTCACAGCGCCTTGCAATTGAAAAAATGAATTGGCGCCTGCGGCATAGCCGACCGCTTTGGTCAGCACCGGAAAATTCACCAGCCGATTGGGGCCGCTATCAACATCATCCGCATCGTTGGCTGTCACGCCGAAAACCGGATTGCCCGCGCCATCCAGCGGCGCTAGATCAATGCCCAGCGCGCCGTTGGAATAAATCGAATTGCTGGCAACTCGATTGGCGGTATTGCCGTTGCTCGCCACTGTTACGCCATTCCTGCCGTTGAAGGCGATCAGGTTGGCAATGCCGGGCGAGCCGCCGACGAAATTGCCGGTGCTGCTTAGCAAATGCACGCCGTCAGCGGCGTTGCCCAGCGCCGCAGTCCCGCCCGCATTCGTGCCGATGTAGTTGCCGGAAACCTGATTGCCCGTCGCCGCCGCGCCCTGAATCAACACGCCGAATCGCCCATTGCCGGCAATGACGTTGCGCGTGCCCGCCGTTGACCCGCCAATCAGGTTGTTTGCTCCGCCCACAATCGGCACGCCATCCACCCCGTTGCCGAGCGCAGTCGTTCCATTCGCGGCCACGCCAATGTAATTGCCTTGCACCGTATTTCCATTCGTCCGGGCAATCGCCAAAAAAACGCCATGCCGGCCATTGCCCGCGATGATGTTGCCTTCGCCCGCCGCCGCGCCGCCCACCCGGTTGCCTGTCGAACTGAAAAGGTAGACGCCATCCAGCATGTTGCCCAGCGCTGTTGTGCCGTTGAAATTCGTCCCAATGTAATTGCCCAACACTTGGTTGCCAGTGGCGGATGGTTGGGAGAGAGTTACGCCATCCACGCTATTGCCTGAAATCAAGTTGCGTGCGCCTGGCGTGGCGCCGCCAATCGTGTTGTTGGCTGATTCGACGTAAACGCCCGTTCCCGCATTGGCGAGCATGGCCGTGCCGTCAAGGTTCGTGCCGATGTAATTGCCCTGCACGAGATTGCCCGGGGCCGCCGCGCCCACGATCGCGATACCGTCCGCGCCATTGCCCGCAATCAAGTTGCGCGCGCCTGCCGCCGTGCCGCCAATCGTGTTATTCGAGGCGGAATCCGTGATGAACACGCCGCTCCCGCCATTGGCGATGGCTCCGGTGCCGCTGCTGTTGGCGCCGATAAAATTGCCTTGGACTTGTGCACCGGTGACGGGCGCGGCGGCGACTCCGCTGATGAAGAGGCCGGCAAACGCATTGCCGGAGATGAGATTGCCCGCGCCTGCCGTGGCGCCTCCAATCGTACAGTTGGGCGCGCTGAGTTGGATGCCGCTCGACCGATTCTCAAGCGCCGCCGTGCCGCTGGCGTCGGTCCCGATGTAATTGCCTTGCACGCGATTGCCGGTGGCTGTCATGCCGCTGATGACGATCCCGAAAGTTCCATTGCCTGAAATTAGATTCCGCGCGCCCGCCGCCGTGCCGCCAATCAGATTGTTGGGCGCGAGGTCTATTTGCACACCCGCTCTCGTATTGCGCAGGGCAGCCAGCCCGCTGGCGTCGGCGCCGATGTAATTGCCCTGTACCTGATTGCCGCTTGCGCCGCTCCCCTGCATCAAAATGCCATAAGAACCATTGCCGGCAATGACATTGCGCGCACCCGGCGCCGCGCCGCCAATGGTGTTGTTGGCCGAATTCACACGCACGCCATCTTGTAAATTCTCGATGCGGGCCGTCCCTGCCGCATTCGTGCCGATGTAATTGCCTGCCAGCGTATTGCCGGTGAGGCTGGCCCCTTGTAGCAATACGCCAAACCGCCCATTGCCGGAAATTACATTGCCCGCGCCCGCCGCCGTGCCGCCGATGGTGTTGGTTACGCCGTCAACGATGGGCACCCCATCCAAACCATTGCCGAGCGCGGAGAGGCCATTCGCCGTCGTGCCGAGGTAATTGCCCAACACTTGATTGCCCGTGGCTGCCGCGCCGATGATGAAAACGCCATGCTGGGCATTGCCGGAAATGATATTGCGCGCGCCCGCGCTGGCTCCGCCAATCGTATTCGACGGGGTGGCCACGTAAACGCCGCTGCCCCCGTTGGCGAGCGCCGCCGTGCCGCTGGCGTTGGTGCCGATGAAATTGCCTTCCACGCGATTGCCGCTGCCAGCGCCGAAAAAGGAAACGCCTGAGAAGGCATTGCCGGAAATCACATTGCCAGCCCCAACGGCATTCCCGCCGATGACGTTGAATGAGCCGGTGACGAGAATTCCATCCAGCCCATTGGCGAGCGCGGCGCCGCCGCTTTGATCGGTGCCGAGATAACAATTCCGCACGGTGTTGCCTACGCCTTGAAGGTATATCCCAACGGACGAAAAGCGATTGATGACCAGTGAGCGAATCGTACTGCTGTCGTTGCCCACGATGACTAATCCGGAGGTATTCGCCCCGGCAGCCGCGCCATTCAATTCGACCCGCTGACCGCCGCCCAAGTCGCCGTCCAGCACGACTGGTTCGGTGATTGTGGGCAAGGCTCCAAACCCGGTCGCACCGACATCAATCGTGTGATTGACGGTGATGATTTGAAAATTGATCGTATCCAACCCCGCCGCGCCTGCCGCACAACCGCCGAACGCCGCGTTGGTATTGGCCGCCGTAATGGCTTCGCGCAACGAACAGCGTGACGGGTTCGTGTTGTTCTCATCCGTCACCGTCGTCACCGTGATGGTGGCGAAAGGGGCCGCCGCCTTGGCCATTGCCAGCGCGGGCGCGCGTCTGACGAACAACAATCCGCTCGTGCCCGCCAGCACGAGCAACAGAGCACAGAGCCGCGCGGGAATGGAAAACGGAAAAAGATGACGCAGGTTCAATCGTCTCATACTGTCCTCTCAAACATACGAGCAAACACACTTCGCCCACGCACAGCCGCTGTCAGGGCTGCGGGTGGACAGCTTCAATCGCTGAGCAAAGATGAAAGCCGAATGACCGCTTTCAATGGCAAGTGGCGGTGCGGCGGTAGACGTATCGAAAAAAAACAAAGCGCGCAATGTATCGTCTCAATAATTCGGGGCGG
>JANOWX010000531.1:0-4166 GCA_031418175.1 Acidobacteriota bacterium
TGTCAACGTAAAGCGGCGTGCGTTGCACCGGCCAGTTGATCTTGTTGGCATAGCTCAACGCCTGTTCCGGGCCTTCGTTTTGGAGCGCCTTTTTGCTGGCTTGAAAATAAATCGTGCTGACATACATCTCGCGCATTTCACGGTTTTCGATCTGGTCGAGCAGGGCGAGGGCTTGATTGAGATTGCCTTCCCCAAAGCGCCAGGTGGCAAAGGCTGCGGCCATCAAGGCCTGATCGCGTTTTTCGCCGGTGGAGGATTTCGCGGTGGCGAGCGCACGTTGCAAGCGTTCTTCCGTCCACGGGCCATCAGGCGGGCGTTGTGCTGCTTGCGGCGCCAACGCGGCAAGCTGGCTGAGCCGAGTGTTGAGGAGCGGGAGCGCAGCAGGTTTGACTTCTTTGAAGGCGGGCGTCTGACTCAAATTTTTCCATAAGAAGTATTCGCGCTGGATTTGTTGCTGAGGCAAGTTGTCGGGCGGCCCTGCTTGCACACGGCCCGCCAGCACGGTGACGGCGTAATCCAACAGCATTTGCCGGTCTTTGACGAACTGCGGATCAGCGACGATCTTGCCCGTCAAGCGTTCGACTTCGCTGGGAGCAAGATAAGCCAGCAGTTTTTGCAACTCCCAGAGGTCATTGCCAGCGCGCACTTGTGCAAACAATTGATTGAAGAGCGTGCTCGCTTCGGCAGGCGCGTGCGCGCGCAACTGGGACAGAATGATGAACAGCGACGTGCTGAGGCCCGCTTGACCAGACTCGCGGATGATGCGTGCCGCTGCCGTGGGATCGGTTTGCATCACGCTGCGCGCCGCGATCAGCATTTCATCGAGGCGTTCTCGCTCATCATCTTTGGGCTCTGTTTTCTTTTTGGCTTGTTCTTCAGCCAGCAACGAACGCGCCAGCGCCGAATCGCGCGCGCCGATGAGCGCCAGCAATTCAAAGCGCAGTTGCGATTTCACCGAATCCAGTTCGCGTCCTTTGTAAGTCGCCTTGTTAAGTTCGCCGACGTTGCGAAATTTGCCGAAGTCGTCGGCCTCGAAACTGAGCGCAGCGAGTTGGCGAAAGCATTCCGACAACAGTTCGCGCGCGCGGTCGGGCTGGAAATTCCAGTAGGCCTCGCCCACCAGCATCTTGGCTTTCAAGCGCACGATGGGATTGAGAATTTCGTTGAGCGATTGCGCGATGTTCTCGATGACGAATTGCGCCTGCCGCCGGCGCCGCTCTTCGGGTTTTTCGACACTGTCGGGCGTCTCGGCCTTTTCGGCTGGCTTGGTTGAATACGGTTTTTGCTCCTGCTTCTTTGCCTGGCTGGCTGGCGCGGTTGAGGGTTTGACGGATTGCGCGTTGGCCTCTGCGCCGAAAGCCGCTGCGAGTAACAAGACCACTGCTGGCCAAATGCTATGTGACTTTGCGTTGAACATGTTGTTAACCCCTGTTTAGCTGCGTTGAAGGGAAGGGCTGTCTTGCGACGGGGCGGATGGTAGGCCCGCGCGCTGCGTTGCGTCAAGCAAGTGGCGCGCGGCTTTTGTTACCCGCGTTCTTCCTTTGTCCCGCGCCGCTGAAACATACGGTAATAATCGCCACGCAATTCCAGCAACTCCGCGTGCGTGCCTTGTTCGACCAAGCGGCCGCGCCGCAAGACTAGAATCTGATCGAAGCCCGCGAGCGCAGTCAGGTGATGCGCAATGACCAGGGTGGTCTTGCCCGCGCGCAAGCGGTCAACCGCTGCGTGAATGAGCGCCGCCGATTCGGTATCAATGGCAGAGGTCGGTTCATCCAGAATCAACACCGACGGGTTGTTGATGATGGCGCGCGCCAGGCAAAGGCGCTGGCGCTGGCCGCCCGACAGTGTGCTGCCGCGTTCGCCGATGAGCGTGTCGTAGCCATCCGGCAAGGCGTTGATGAATTCGTGCGCGTGGGCTTCACGCGCGGCGGCTTCGATTTCGGCGGGCGTGGCGTCGGGTTTGCCGTAAGCGATGTTTTCACGGATCGAAGCGCCGAAGAGCAGCGCGTCTTGCAACACGACGCCGATCTCTTGGCGCAGGAATTCGCGCGGGTACTCTTCAATGTTGACGCCGTCCAGGCGCAGCGTGCCTGTGGTCGCGTGATAAAACCGCAGCAGCAAATTGGCGATGGTGGATTTGCCGGAGCCGGAAGAACCGACCAGCGCGACGCGTTGTCCGGGCGCGATTTTGAACGAGACATCGTTCAGCACTTCTTTGCCGTCACCGTAATCGAACGAGACGCGCTCAAACACAATTTCGCCCTGCAAGCGCGCGGCCACGGGCGCGGTCGCGTCATCCAATTGCTTAGGCCAACGTTCGGGCTCGGTCGCCAGAATCTCGCCGATGCGTTGCATGCTCACGACGGCGCGCGACAACCGCGTAGAGGTCTTCGACAGATTGCGCAGCGGTTTGTACATGTCGTTGAGATACGCGATGAAGATCAACACTGTGCCGGGCGTCAATCGTCCGTCCAGCACTGACAACGCGCCGTAAAGCACGGTGGCCCACAGTCCCGCCGCTTTGATCAATTCGACCGTGCGCGTGGCCGCCGCCGCCAGACGCTCCAGCTTGATCCCTTCGGCCAGGGTCAGGCTGCTGGCTTGATCGAAGCGCTCTTGCTCATACCGCTCGCGTCCATAGGCTTTTACCAATCGCACCGAACTGAGCACTTCATTCATACGCGCGGCGATCAGGCCTTCGCGCTGGCGCTGTTGGCGCGTGGCGAGTTTGATCTGCCGGTAAATGCGCGCGAGGGCGAAATAGAGCGGCGGGAAGGTCGCCAGCACGACCAGACTCAAACGCCAGTCGAGCATGAACATAATGGCGAACATGCCCGCGACCGTCAGCACTTGCGCGACTGAGGTGAGCACGGCTTCGACAAAGACGTCTTTGAAGGCTTCGGTCTCGCCCGTGACTTTGCTGAGCAATTCGCCCGTGCGCGTGCGGTTGTGATAGGCGAGCGAAAGCTGTTGCAGGTGGGCGAACAATTCGCTGCGCAGCCGGTAAACCAACTGATAGCCGATGTAGGCAGTCAACGCTTGCTGGCAATAGGCGAAGACGCCGCTGAGCAGCGCGCTGGCCAGGATGCCTGACGAAATAATCAGTGCCGCCATTGGCTTGCCGCTTTGCATTACCGCGCTTAGCCAGGCCAGCGAATGGGGCAACGGTTTATCCAGCAGGATGTGATCGAAGATGAGTTTGAGCGGCCAGGGCGCGAGCAACTCCATTGCCGCGTACCCGACCATGCACAGCAACGCCAACAGGATTTTGCCGCGCACCTGCCGCAAGAAGCGGCGCAGCAGCGCGCGGAAATCGGCTTGGTTTTCATTCGTGAGTGGCATCAGTGGTGCAGCGATAAGAGGCTCTGGAACGTATGACACGCGACGTTAGGCGCTTGGTTGAACAAGTGCAGCAACTCTTCCAACAGCGCGAACGCTTCGTCGTTCATTACCTTGTGGTGCAACAGCACGCCGAGGGTGTCGGCCTGTTCGACCTGCGCAATCAACGCGTGCGCCAATTCTTCAACCGGGCGCAAGGCCGCGCCGCCACGCCAACTGTATAGATCGAACGTGACTGGCAGTTCGCAAAACCGGTAACCCGCAAATGTTGGCTGTCCGCAATCCCGCGAAAGAGCGCGAAAGCCCAACTGGTCAAGCGCCTGCGCCGTCGCTTCGGTACAGCGATTCCAAGGCGGGATAAAAACAGGGAACCACGCTTGGCCGAACGCCGCGTTCATACGCGCCTGCCCGGCGGCCAGGTCGGCAAGCTGTTCATCGAAACTGCGGCTGGGGCCGAACTCGCATTTCTTGCCGTTGCGTTCGTGATTGAGGTGCTGCCAGCCGTGCTGATTCAACTCGAGCAGCCAGGGGTATTGTCGTTGGTAAGCGGTGAGCAACGCTGTTGCGTCTGTGGTGAGCCGCCCCGGAATGACGCCCAGATTGAGCGGCGTTTCGGCATGCAGGAAGAGATTCAAAAAGCGGCGCAATGAAGCTTCGTCTTCATCCACATCATCATCGCGCAAGAACAGGCGCAAGGGCGCGGCTCGTTGTTGCAAGGCGGTTTCCAGTGGTGCAAACAAAGTATTCATCAATTTAACCGGGCTCTTGGTACGGTACCGCGCGCGTGAGCAAGCGGCGGTTGCCACTGCGCGCCCACTGCGCGCCTG
>JANOWX010000532.1:0-4802 GCA_031418175.1 Acidobacteriota bacterium
TGCGAGCAGCGAACGAAAAGCGGCGTCGAGCCGCCGCACTCCAAAGCCGCTGCGCGCCGGGAAGTTATGTTGCATCGAGTCAAACAACATCAACGCGAGTTTTCTGTTGCGGCAGCCTACCTGGCATTGCTGCTGCTGGTCGCGTTCATTGCGCCCAATTTTTTCAGCGCCGCCAATCTGCGCGATCTGGCGCTCGGCAATGCGGCGGTGCTGATCGTCGCGGTCGGGATGACGCTGGTGATTTTGGCCGGACAGATTGACATCTCGGTCGGCTCGCAATTCGCCGTGTGCAGCGTCGCGGCGGGCTTGCTGGCAAAGGCTGGGCTGCCGATGCCGTTGGTTGTGGTTGCGTTGGTGTTGTTGGGCGCAATGCTCGGCGCGGTGAATGGCGCATTGGTCGCCTGGGTGCGCATCCCGGCGATTGTGGTGACGTTGGCGACGATGGTGGCGTGGCGCGATGGCTTGCGCTGGCTGACCGAAGGCGCGTGGGTGCAGGGCTTGCCCGCACACTTTCAATGGTTCGGTTTGGGACAGGCCACGGGACAATGGCTGGTCGTCGCGGGCGCACTGGCTGTGTGGGCGGCGGGCGCGTGGTGTTTGGGGCAACTGGCGGCGGGCCGCGCGGTTTACGCGGTCGGTTGCGATGCCGAAGCGGCGCGTCTGGCCGGCATTCAGCCGCCGCGCGTGACCTTCGGCGTATTTGCGTTGCTGGGCGCGTTGACCGGTTTGGCGGCGCTGCTCAATGCGATCCGGTTTTCAGACATTCAAAGCAACGCGGGCGTGGGCCTGGAGCTGAAAGCCATCGCCGCCGTCGTCGTGGGGGGCACGGCCATCACGGGCGGGCGCGGAACGTTGGCGGGCACGCTGGTGGGCGTGGCGTTGCTGGGCACGATTGGGACGGCGTTGACCTTTGCGGGCGTCAATCCGTTTTGGGAAAAAGCGATTCAAGGCGCAATCATTCTGGCGGCGGTCTTTGCCGACGCTGCCTTAGCAAAGTGGGGACATGCAAGAGCCGAAGCCGTTACAGGTTGAACAATCATTGTGGGCGCGCTTGTTCCCCAACAACGAATGGGCGTTGCTGCTGCTGTTGTTGGTCGAAGTCGCCGTCTTCAGCGTGACCGGCGGCAACTTCCTGACACGCGCGAACGGCTTTGAATTGGTGCGGCTGAGCGTAGAAATCGGCCTGCTGGCATTGGCCCTGACGCCGATCATCATCACGGGCGGCATTGATTTGTCGGTTGGTTCGTTGCTGGGCTTGGCTGCCGTCGTGTTTGGCGCGTTGACGCGCAAGTATGGCTGGCCGATTCCAGCGGCGGCGGGGGTGGCCTTGTTGATCGGCGCGAGCGGCGGCGGATTGAATGCCTGGTTGATTACGCGCTTCAGCCTGCCGCCCTTGATCGTGACGCTGGGGTCGTTCTCGCTTTTTCGCGGTCTGGCCGAAGGGCTGACGGGCGCGGTCGAGAATTACACGGACTTTCCGGCCTCGTTTTTGTTTTTGGGGCAGGGCTATCTGGGTGGAGTGATTCCGGCGCAAATGATCGTGCTGGTCGTGGCGGCGCTGGCGTATTGGGCCTTGCAACAGCGCACTATCATCGGGCGCGCGTTGCAGGCGATTGGCTATTCGCCTGAAGGCGCACGCTATGCGGGCATCCCGGTCGAACGGCGCTTGCGCTTGATATACGTGCTGTCGGGGTTGATGGCGGGCGTGGCGGCGCTGATTTACGTCGCGCATCTGGGGCAGGCGAAAGCGGATGCGGGGACGGGTTATGAATTGATGGCGATCACGGCGGTGGTGCTGGGGGGGACTTCGATTTATGGCGGGCGCGGGACGGTGTGGGGCACGCTGTTGGGTTTGGCGGCGCTGGTCGTGTTGCAGAATGGCTTGCGGCTGAGCGCGTTGCCGGCGGAGTTGGCGGGCATTCTGACGGGCGTATTGTTGATCGGCGTGATTGTGTTGGATCGGTTGTCAAACTTACGTGTCAGTAGCCCGACCGTGAGGGAGGGCTTGGTTGCGGATGCAGGAGCCCTTGCTGACGCGCGGGCTACTGACACATTGGATTTTGAAATGAAAAACTCACAAGTGGCGGTTATTTGCGCGGCGATCCTGGGCGCGGCGCTGATCATTGCGGGCAGCAATTGGTTGTTGGTGAATTCGCTGAAGCAGCCGGAAGGCCTGCGCGTCGAGAATGCCAAATCTGTCGCGACGACGGCTAAGAAAATCGTCGTCGGCATGATGCCCAAAGCGAAAGGCGATCCCTATTTCATCAGTTGCCGCAAGGGCGCCGAAGAAGCCGCGCAGGAACTGGGCGTCGAACTGCTCTGGGATGGGCCGACCGATCTCGATCCGGCCAAACAAAACGAAGTCGTCGAAGCCTGGATCACCAAAGGCGTAGACGTCATCGCCGTCAGCGTCGAAAACCAGGCCGGCATCTCGACCGTGTTGCGCAAGGCGCGCGCGCGTGGCATCAAGGTTTTGACCTGGGACGCCGACGCCCAAAAAGACGCGCGCGACTTTCTGATCAATCAAGCCACGCCGCAAGGCATCGGCGACACGCTGACCGACGAAGCGGCGCGTATCCTGAACGGCCAAGGCGAATTCGCCATCATCACGGCGAGCTTGAGCGCGGCCAATCAGAACGAGTGGATCAAATACATCAAGGCGCGCATGGCCGAAAAGCATCCCGGCTTGCGGCTGGTTGCAATTCAACCCAGCGATGGCGAACGCGACCGCGCGTTCACCGAAACGCAGAATGTGTTGAAGGTCTATCCGAATGTAAAACTGGTGATGGCGATTGCCGCGCCCGCCGTCCCCGGCGCTGCCGAAGCGGTCAAACAGTCGGGCCGCACGGATGTGAAAGTCACCGGCCTGTCGCTGCCGAATATGTGCAAGCCTTACGTGCGCGACGGCGTGATCGAAAGCATCGTGCTGTGGGACACAGGCAATCTGGGCTACCTGACGGTGAGCGCGGCGCGGGCGTTAAGCTTGGGCGAATTGAAAGCGGGCGTGCTTTCTTTGACGGCGGGGAAGCTGGGCAGGATCGAGGTGAAGGGGGATGAGGTGATGTTGGGCGCGCCGTTTATTTTCAATAAGAGCAATATAGATAAGTTTGATTTCTGATTTACAACAAGGACAACGAAAACAAAGCAAAAATGGCAAATCAATTCAAAGATCAAGTCGCAATCATCACCGGAGGCGCCAGCGGCATCGGCTTCGCCGTCGCCCAAAAATTCATCAGCGAAGGCGCGCGTGTCGTCATCGTGGATCAACACAAAGCGCCGCTCACCAAAGCGGCCAAACAACTGGGGCCGAACGCTGCGGCGTTGGCGCTCGACGTGACCGACGAAGCCGCCGTCGCCAAGGCGATCAACAAGCTCGCCAAGCAGCACGGGCGCATTGATATTCTGGTCAACAGCGCGGGCGTGACGGGCAAGACCAACGTCAAGACGCATGAGGTCGAATACGACAACTTCAAATTCGTGTTTGACGTGAATGTGAATGGCAGCTTCCTGATGGCGCGCGCGGTGTTGCCGCACATGCTCAAACGCAACTACGGGCGCATCGTGCACATCGCGTCGGTCGCGGGCAAAGAGGGCAACGCTGGGATGCTGGCCTATTCGTCGTCCAAAGCCGCCGTGATCGGGATGACGAAGGTGCAGGGCAAGGAATACGCCGAGACGGGCATCACCGTGAACGCCTTTGCGCCCGCCGTGATTCGCACGGCGATGGTGGATGCCTTGCCCGAAGCGCAGGTCAACTACATGACCGACAAGATTCCGATGAAGCGTTGCGGCACGCTCGATGAGGTCGCGCATATGATTGCGTTCATCGCGTCGCCGGGGGCGAGTTTTACGACGGGCTTTACGTTCGATATGACGGGCGGGCGGGCAACGTACTGAGGGCTAATCGGCTGACAAGTGCATGGAGTTCAGGCTTTAGCCTGTGTTCGCACATTCCAAGACAGGCTGAAGCCTGAACTCCATGCATTTTTCCTTGTGAGGTTTTATGGGCTGGTTTCGCAGGCAAATTGATGAATTGAAACTGCTGCTGTTTATGATGGTGGGCGTCAGTCCGCCGCGTGATTTGCAGGAGCGGATGGGGTTGTTGAAAAGCGATACACAGAAAGCTGAAGAGGAAAAGCGGAAGGAATGAGTCAGGGATGCCAAAGAAAGGAAACGCTATGACAAAGTCCGATAGCAAGAAAAGCAAGCGACGCGATCCGCTGCCCGAGAGTTTCGCTTCGCTTGAAGAAGCGGCGGATTTTTGGGATACGCACAGTCTTGCAGATTATTGGGAGCAGACGCACGAAGTGGCGGATGTGAAAATAAATCTGGTGCGGCGGTATTTTCGCGTTGACGCTCTGCTGGCAGGCAAAATCAATCGCATCGCCCGGCAACGCGGGGTTTCTTCTGAGACGCTGGTCAATCTGTGGTTGCAAGAGAAAGTTTCCTGAAAGAAGCGCGCCATGATTCGCAAAGCCTTTCTGATGCGGCTCAAACCGGGCCAGCAAGCCGAATACGAACAGCGCCACAACCCGATCTGGCCGGAGTTGCAGGCGGTGTTGCACGCGCATGGTGTGCACAACTATTCGATCTTTCTGGATGCGGCGACCGACAAGCTGTTCGCTTACGCCGAGATCGAATCGGAAGCGCGCTGGCAACAAATCGCGCAAACCGAAGTTTGCCAACGCTGGTGGGCGCACATGCAGCCGTTGATGCAGACCAATGCTGACAATAGCCCGGTGGCGATTGCATTGAACGAAGTGTTTCATCTGAATTGAGACTCTGGGTACGCACCGCTTCCA
>JANOWX010000533.1:0-6512 GCA_031418175.1 Acidobacteriota bacterium
ATGCGCACCTATTACGCCGCGCCGGGCAAGCTGGAAGCAATGCACGCGCGCTTCCGCAATCACACGGTCAAGCTGTTCAAGAAACATGGCATGCAGATTGTAGGGTTTTGGGGCCCGACCGAAAAAGAGAGCGGTTCGGAAAACACGCTGGTTTATCTGCTCGCCTATCCTTCGCGCGATGCGCGGGCCGCGTCCTGGAAGGCCTTTAGCGCCGACCCGGAATGGCAGGCCGCGCGCAAGAAGAGCGAAGAGAATGGCAAGTTGGTGGAAAAAGTCGTTGCGGTATTTATGCTGCCGACCGACTATTCGGCGCTGAAGTAGCAGGGGCAACGCGGCAGGCTGAACCGTGGCAACTTCTGTGAAACGGCAGCCCGTGCGTCAGCGTCTAAACGAACGCAAGTTTTCCGCCCAAGCGAAATTAACGAGAGTTGGTTGCACCGGCTCTTACGCATTGATTGAACTGCAAACTGAACGTTTCAATAACTAGTCACAACTAACGAGCAAAGGAGTTGCTTATGCAAAACAGAAGTTGGAAGAGCGCTGCGCTGGCCTTGAGTTTCAGCGCCGCGTTACTGCTGGTGTTGGCCGTCGCCAAATTGGAAGGGCCGTCGGCCAAGGCCGCGAAAGTCACCTTTAACAAAGATGTCGCGCCGATCTTTTACGCGAACTGCGTCGGCTGTCACCGCCAGGGCGAGATGGCGCCGATGGGCTTGCTCTCTTACAAGGAAGCGCGGCCCTGGGCTAAATCCATCCGCGAGCAGGTCGCCAACCGCGTAATGCCGCCCTGGTACGCCGATCCGAAACACGGCGCATTCGTCAATGATCGCAGCCTGAGCCAGCAACAGATCGAAACCATCAAGGCTTGGGTCGAAGCGGGCGCGCCCGAAGGCGATCCGAAAGACTTGCCGCCCGCGCCGAAATTGCCGCCGCCCGGTTGGACGGCAGGCACGCCGGACGCCGTCTTTGCGCTGCCGGTCGAATCCAGCGTCCCGGCGGATGGCACTGTGCCTTACCGCCACTTCGTCGTGCACACCAAATTTACCGAAGACAAATACGTGCAACTCGCCGAGGTCAGGCGCGGCAATGCGGCGCTGGTGCATCACGTCATCGTGACCGTGGTCGAACCGCGCAACGGCCAGGTGCCGCCCGAAGGTGAAATCACCTCAGCGCGCGGCTTTGGCGAAGACAGTGGCGCGGGCGCCAGTCGCGACAACCGCAATTCGGTGCGCGCCAGCAATGCCGATAGCATGCTGATCGGTTGGGCGCCGGGCATGAGTCCGCTGACGCTGCGTCCGGGCCAAGCCAAGCTCGTCAAGAAAGGTTCGGCGCTGGTCTTCCAGATGCATTACACCACCAACGGCACGGCCGGCGCCGATCGCACCAGCATCGGCCTGACCTTTGCCAAGGGCCCGGTCGAAAAACAATTCATCACCACCGGCCCGGCGGAAAGCCGCTTGGCCATCCCGGCGGGCGACGCCAACTATGAATCGCGCACCTCGTTCACCTTCAAGGAAGACAGCCACATTTGGGGCTTCATGCCGCACATGCATCTGCGCGGCAAAGATTTCAAATACACGCTGGTGCTGCCCGATGGCACTTCAAAGGTGCTGCTCAACGTGCCGAAATACGACTTCAATTGGCAACTCAACTATTGGGTGAAAGAGCCGATTGCGGCGCCCAAGGGCAGCAAGCTGGAATGTCTGGCGCATCACGACAATTCGACCAACAACAAATTCAACCCCGACCCGACCAAGACGATTTATTGGGGGCCGCAGACCTGGGAAGAGATGATGATCGGCTGGTTCGATTACACCCTCGACGGCCAGAATCTGCGCGCGCCGCAAGCCGCCGGTGCGAGTGGTTCGTCTGAAAAGTAACTGACGGATTAAATGGTAGGACGGACTTTAGTCTGTCCTACCGCGCCGGACAGACTAAAGTCTGTCCTACCATTGAGGAGTCATCAAAATGTGGATTCGTAAACATCAACGTGACCGCGCCAAGGGCGTGGATTCGCCGCTGCCGACGCAGGCCGTCTCAAATGAAGAGTTCGCGCCGCGCCCGCAATCCGAGCCGCAGAAGATGGTCGAGAACCTGATCGGCGAAATGTCCGAAGCGCGCGCCAAGAAACTGGGCATGCAACGCCGCGATTTCATGCGTACTTCGATGGGTCTGGCGACCTGCTTTCTGGCGCAGAATCAGGTGTACGGCAAAGCCTGGGACGTGGACGAGGCCGAGACCTGGGAGGCCGCCGCGATTGATGAAAAGTTCCCGAAAGGCGAATACTTCGTCATTGACGTGCAGGCGCATTTCACCAACGGCGCGCCCATCGGCGGTTTCCGCACGATGGAGTTCGTCAAGAATATGGGCTTCGATCTGAAGAACGATGCCGAAGCCTATGGCTTTAAAAACTTTGTCAAAGAGATGTTCTTCGACAGTGAAACCTCGCTGGTCGTCATCTCGGGCGTGCCCTCCAAAGAGAATCTGCGAGGCCCCGACGGCAAGGTGCTCGAAGGCGCGGCCCGCACGCCGGGCATTGGCGGCCGCGTGTTGCCGAGTTGGGTCATGTACGAAGGTCGCAAAAAGATCAATGAACTCGCCGGTTCGCAACGCGCGCTGAATCAGGGCAACCTTGCGCCCAATCATTACTGGGACAAGGCCACCAACACGATGAACAAGGCCGAACTCATCGAACAGATGGAACGCGAGATCAAGGTTTACGGCATCAGTTCGTGGAAATGGTATTGCCACACCGATCCGGCGCAAACCGGCAACGGTTTCCAACTCGACGATGACAACGCGCAGTTCTTTATCGAAGAGTCGGGCAAACGCGGCGTCAAGCTGATCAGCACGCACAAGGGTTATTCGTACCAGTCGCGCACGCTGGGGCATCTGGCGAATCCGAAAGATGTCGAGAAAGCGGCGCTGCGCAATCCTGATTTCAATTTCGTCGTCTACCATTCGGCGATCAAGCACGGTTCCAACGAGCCCAATTGGAAAGAGAGCAACCAGTACGATCCGAACACCGGCGATTTCCTCTGGCACAGCGTGTTGATGGACATCAAGAAGCGCAATCCCAAAATGAACAATGTTTATTGCGAGGTGGGCAGCTTCTTCAACATCCTGGCCGTGACCGACCCGATCATGGCGATGCACGGCATGGGCAAGAACATTAAGTATTACGGTTCTGACCACGTCGTCTGGGGCACCGATTGTCTCTGGTGGGGTTCGCCGCAATGGGGCATTGACGCGCTCAAACGCTTCCAAATCTCGGACGAGATGTGCGAGAAGTTCGGCTACAAGAAGATCACCAAAGAGGACAAGGCGAAAATCTTCGGGCTGAACGCGGCCAAGCTCTACAACGTGGACGTCAAGGCCAAGCGCAACCCGCTCAAAGCGGACGCGCTCGACCAGATGAAGATCGCTTACGAAGTGGGCGGCGGCCAGCGCGACAACGCGGCGCACGGCTGGGTGCGGGCGAGCGATTAACCCGCGGGCCTTGGCCGCATCGTTTCATGCAAAAACCCGCCAAGCCGGATTCCGCTTGGCGGGTTTTGCGTATAAGCTACGCGCAAAGGAAACGTGATGCTGGTTCAAAGCAAACAACAAGTGATGGAACTGCTGCGACAGCACCAAGCCGAATTGCAGGGCTTAGGGGTGAGACGTTGCGGCTTATTTGGCTCGTTCGTGCGCGACGAAGCCAATGCGGAAAGCGACGTGGACATTCTGGTTGAGTTGGAGCCGGAACAAATCAGCTTAAAAAACTTCGTGGATCTCGGCGACTTGCTGGAAGAGTTGTTTGGGCGGAAGGTTGATCTGGTGACGACCAAATCACTCAGTCCGTTTATCGGCCCGCACATTTTGCGCGAGGTGGAGTATGCCCCCTTCAACACGTGAGTATCTGCAACACATTCTGCTGGAGACCGCCTTTTTGCAGCAAAATGTCAGCGGCCTTGAAAAAGCCGCCTTCATGCAAGACGGCATGATGAAGCGCGCCTTCACGCGGAGCTTGGAAATCATCGGCGAAGCGGCCAAACACATCCCTGAAGAAATCAGGCAAAAAGCTCCGGCAGTCGAATGGCGTGTGATTGGACGTATGCGTGACCGCTTGACCCACGCCTATTTCGGTGTAGATTACCGAGTTGTCTGGGAGGTTCTCCAAAATGACGTTCCAGTGCTTGACCGCGATGTCAGACAACTTCTCATTCGTGAATTTCCTGCGGAGGATTCGACTGATGCCTAAACTCTCGTTGCTTTTTCTGGCGTTCGCCGCCGGTGTCATCACACTGCTGGCGCAAACAGAACCCAAGCAAGACGCGCCCGCCAACACCGCCCACTTCCATCACCTGCAACTCAACACCACCGACCCGGCGCGGGCGCTGGAGTTTTACACCAGCCGCTTCGATTGCGAGCGCGCCAAGTACAGCGGCCAGGACGCCGTCTGGGCGCAGAAGTCATGGATTCTCTTCAACAAGGTCAAACAGCAACCGCCCTCAGAACTGACCTCGACCATCTGGCATTTCGGCTGGGGCGCTGAAAATATGCCCGCCGAATATGAGCGGCAACAAAAGCTGGGCACCAAATTCCACACGCCGCTGACCGACATCAGCGACATCGGCGGCAACCCGAATGCGCGGCCCGGCAGCTTTTATTACGCCTATGTCGAAAGCCCCGACAAGGCGCTGATCGAATTGAACACCGCCGGACATCACCGCTTCGGCCATCTGCATTTGTTCAGCGCCGACCCGATTGCGGCGGGGCAGTGGTACATGAATCACTTCGGCGCGCGTGGCCGCGTGGCGGCTTCGCGCGAACCGCGCATGTATCGCGGCATTCAGATCGGCCCATCGGCTACGGTAAATCTAGACAACGTCAGCATCATCATCTTTCCGGTTGAGTACGTGAAGCAGTCGAACGCCGCCGCCTGGAAAGGCAAGACGACTTTCGATTCGACCAAGGGCCGCGTGGTGGATCACCTCGGCATCAGCGTGGACAATCTGGCCGCGTATCTGGACAAGCTGCGCGCCGCCGGGGTCAAAGTGGTCGAAGGCGTCAAAGCAAAAGCAGGGATCAAATCCGCGTTTATCGAAGGGCCGGATCGCATGCTGATTCAATTGGTCGAAGGGCACGCGCGGAAGGAGTAGCCCGCTGTACGGCAAACTGTTAGTTTGCCGTTGCCTTCATCGCTTACCCTCCGGCATTTGTTCATAACCAACCAAGCACCGGCAAACTGACAGTTTGCCGTACATCATCAGGAGCACGCTTCCATGAAACGTTTCTTCTTCGTTCTTTCGTTGACCGCCTTATTCACCGCAACCGGGTTTGCGCAAACCGACAAACTCGCGGGCCGCTGGGAAGGCGAAACCAATTCCATGCAGGGCAAACGCCCGACCACCGTCATCTTCAAAAAAGAAGGCGCCGAATACACGGGCCGCACCGCCGGCTTGCGCCCCAACACCGAGGTCAAGCTTTACGACATCAAGGTGGACGGCGACAAAGTCACCGCCAAGACCGACATCGAATCGCCGCAAGCCACGGTCACGATCAATTACGCCTTCACGCTGGCGGGCGACGCGCTGACCGGCGAGGGCGCGCTCGATTTCGGCGGCAACGCGATCAAGCTGCAGGTCAGCCTCAAACGCGTCAGCAACGACACCGAAGGCTCGCTCTTTTCCGCCACGCAGCAACAACAGACGCAACAGCAGGCGCGCGCTCAGCAACGCCCCGTCGTCGAACAGCCGCAGCAGAAACAATCCATTGATTATTTCACCGGCACGTGGAGCTACAAGTACGTTGGGCGTGAGAGCGCAATCGCGCCCGCGCCGCGCGCAGGCACGCTGACCTTCACCAAAAACGCCGACGGCAAATCGGTCACTGGCGCGGGCGCGGGCAAACACGACGCGGGCGCTTACAAAGAAAGCCTGGCCATCGTCTTTGACGAAGCGGCAAAAATGCTGACCGTCAGCGAAACCACCGCTGGCGGCGTCAAGCTCACCAGCCGGGGCGATTGGAGCAGTCCGATCTCGATCCGCTTCAGTTTTGATGCGGTCACTGCCAAAGGGCAAAAACTGCAATTGCGCCGCACCATCGCGGTGGTCGCCGCGCATGCGTTCACCATCACCGACGAATTGGCGGAAGACGGCGGGCCGTTTGTGCGGCTGGGCAATGGCGTCTACAGCAAAGTGGGCGCGAACTAACCGCAAGGCGAAGCCTGTGCCGCACGCACTCCACAGGCTTCGCCATCCCAAGCTCAACACAGATTTCAATGAATCATCCCAAGCGATCTATCATCAACTGCCTGATTGTCGCGGGCGCGCTCTGTCTGCTCTCGGCCTGCGCGCGCAATGCCGCCAGCAAACCCGAAAGCGACAAGCCCAAGGCCGCGCCCGCCAAAACCAAAGTCAAACTCATCGCCGTCGCACAGCAACAACAGCCACGCGCCGTCGAAGCTGTCGGCTCGCTCTTCGCCTACGACGAAGTCACCGTCAGCGCCGAAGCCGAAGGCCGTGTCGAGC
>JANOWX010000534.1:0-5579 GCA_031418175.1 Acidobacteriota bacterium
TCCGGCCCGAAGGAAATTATCTTTCCTTGCGGATCAAGAATTAGGAATCGCTCGTTCTTGGTGTAACGAACTTTCCCTTCGTCCAACGCGGTCCGCCGCGCGCCACGCAAGTTACGCCGCAGACCAGCAGCTTTACGCAAATACTGCCAAACATTTGCAGCCGCGACTTTGGCTCCGTGCTTGTTGAAATGATACCGAATCGAAGCAACTACAGTTTCTCGCGTGGCATTGGACCAGCCGCGCAACAACTGCTTCGCCTCGCTGAGTGTAACATTCGGCTCTTCCATCGCGCCAAGCTCGCTATTTCAACACACGAATCTTGAGGTTGCGGTACCACACCTTGTCGCCGTGTTCCTGCAACAGCAGGTGGCCTTTGGCGAAGGTGCCGAAAGCGGGTTTGTCTTTGAAGTTGCTCTGCGCGATCAGGGCTTTCAGGGCTGCGCCGCCGCGCTCGAATTGGAGCACCTTCGCGCCGTTCAGCCAGTGTTCGATGTGATTGCCTTTGACGACGAGGCGAATCTGGTTGAATTCGCCGACTGGTTTGAGTTGTTTCTGATCGTTGGGCGCCATCAGGTCATAAAGCGCGCTGGCCTTGCGATTGCCATTGATGCCCTTCTTGGCGTCGGGGTGGTTGTCGTCGTCCAGCACCTGCATCTCGAAGCTGACGGCCGATTTGCCCTTGGGCGGCAGCGTTTCGGAGACGAGGTACTTGATGCCGCTGTTGCCGCCGCGGCTGATCTTCCATTCGAGCGTGAATTCAAAGTTGTCGAACTGCTCCACCGTAATCAGGTCGCCGCCCGCCGCGCCGAGTTCGCCTTTGCCCTGAATGCGGCTGATGCAGCCGTCTTCGATGATCCAGCCAGCGGGGACTTTGTCATTGTGGAAGCCGCGCCAGCCATTGAAGGTCTGGCCGTCGAAGAGCAAGCGCCAGCCGGCTTCTTTCTCAGCTTCGCTTAGTTGGTTCGCCGCGCCGCTTTGTCCAAACGCCGCTGACGCCGAAAGCATGAGAAGCACCCAGAGAAGTAGCATTCTGTTCTTCATTTGTCTTTGTCTTTGCCTTTGTCTGTTGGTGTTTTCTGTCGGTTGTTGAGTCACTACGCCTTTGCCATTCGCGCCACGGCCCGTGCGCGCCGCCCGTCCCACTGCATCACCGTCTGCTGCCGGTACGCATCCACGCCCATCCGAATCGCGGCCATCACCTTGTAGCCCAATTCAGCATTCAGGTTCGGTTGCTGGCGGCTGCGCACCGCGTCCAGGAAGTTGTCCATATGTGGTGACGTGCCACGCAGGTTCGGTTTGCATTCGAGCGACAATTTCTCAACTCCGGTTTTGGCCTTGAACTCTTTGCGGTATTCGCGGTCGGGGATGACTTCAATCGCGCTGTGGCTGAAGTCTTCGCCGTTCTGCGCCAGGATGATGCGGCCTTCGGTGCCGTTGACCGCGACCAGCGGCGCGGCGCCAGCGGCCACCGAACACGTCAGGTTGACCGTGAAGCTGGAGTAATCCACGTTCATCAAAAAGGTGTCGGGCACCTCGCGGTCTTTTTGCACGAAGATGCCGCCCGAGGCTGCGACCTTGGCGGGGAACTCCTGGCCCGTGATCATCACCAGCGGCGCCAGTGCGTGATAGAACAGATCGGTCGCAATGCCGCCCGAATAGTCCCAATACTTGCGCCAGCGGAAATAGCGTTCAGCATCAAACGCCCGCTTCGGCGCGTTGCCAAGGAATGCTTTCCAATCAATGTTGGCGGCGCTTGCGTCAGCGTCAATCGCATAGTTCCATTCGCCGCCCTCTTTGTTCGCGTTGCGCCCGTAGCCCGCCGTCGCCCAGACGACCTTGCCGATCAGGCCCTGTTCAATAGCCTTGCGTGCCTGGTGGAAGTGGTCGAAGGAAGTGTACTGGCTGCCGACTTGCAGGATGCGTTTGTGCGCGCGCACGAACTCGGCGATCTCGCGCGCTTCGTCAATCGTGTAGGTGAACGGCTTTTCCAAATAGACATCCTTGCCCGCGCGCAACGCCGCCAGCGCGTGGCCGTGATGCCAATGATCGGGCGAAGCGATGACGACGACGTCAATGTCTTTGCGCGCGCACAATTCGCGGAAGTCGTGGTGGACGTTCTTTTCGTCCACGCCGGCGCGTTCGCGGGCCAATCGTTTGCGCTTGTCGTAGATGTCGCAGACGGCCACGGGCTGCACGTCGCCGCGCTCTTTGGCGCGTTTCGCCAGGTAATCCAGATGCGTGTTCATGCGTCCGCCGCAGCCGACGAAGCCCACGTTGAGGCGCTCATTCGCACCCAGCACGCGCTGGCCGACAGCGGTGGCCATGACCGGCGCGGCTTGGGCGTGGGTTGGAACGGCATTCAACAAACCGACGCCGAGGCCGGTCTGTTTCAGAAAAGCACGACGCGAATTACGGTTCGACATACGCAAGCTCCGCCTTTGTTTGTAGGGATTGAAAGGAATTGTTCACGGGATGTAACCAGGTGAATTTATCGGCGCGCATCATAGCGCACGCCCTTGAAGCTGCGCCAGACTTAACTTGACATACAACGCAGACAATTCAACGGCGGGTTGGCTTCAAGCGAGCTGACCCGCCGTTTTTCTTTGCGCTTGCAAAGGTGGCCGTCGCGTAGCCATTGGCGCTAGAATGGCGCGCACGCAAAAGGAGGAAACAAGCATGGAACCCAACGTCGAACAAACCGCCATTGAAAAGCTGCGAACGCTGTCGCCGGAACAGCAAGGGCAGGTGCTGCAATTCATCAATGGCCTGGAACCGCAAACCGCGCCGCGCCGCACGATCTGGGACATGGTCAAGGACCGGATGGAAGCCATTCCGCCCGAAGCCTGGGACGAAGTGCCGAAGGACGGGGCGGCCAATGTTGACCATTACCTGTATGGAGCGCCGAAGCGGACATGAGTCAGGTTTTCGTTGACACTGAGCATTCTGCGATAACAAGGAGAGGCACATGAAACGCATACCAAGTAAGGCAATCGGCATCGCCAGCATCCTGCTTTCAACCTCCCTCTACGTCCTGGGACAAACCCCGTTAGCCGTTGCTCAGCCGCCCCTCGAAATCATCAGCTTCCAAATCGGCAACAACTACAACCCGCTGCTCGAACGCCAGCCCGCTGTCTTTCCGGCGGAAAACGGCGACGCGCCCATGTCCCAGGCCGAACGCGAGGCGCGCCGCAATCTGCCGCCCAACCGCCGCAACGTCGGCGTCATCGCGCCCGGCGGAGCGCCCGCCAAACGGCCCGCCTCCGTCCAAGTCGTTGACCAGGCCGAATGGGTCAAGCTCACGCTGCGCAACAGCGGCAGCAAAGCGATCAAAACGCTGACGTGGGATTTCGCTTTCCCCCGGCGCGCCGAAGACGGCCAATGGCGCTTGCGCTACGAAGTCACCAGCAAGCTCGAACTCAAACCCGGCGGCCAAAAGGCGCTAAAACAAAAGCTGCCCAAGGGCGCGCTGAAATGCGACGTCGTGCAGGTCAGCGGCGGCAAGGTGCTCGAAAATGTGTGCAGCCAGGACGCCAACGATCCCACGCAGTTTCCGCAGGCAGCGGTCGCGCTCAAACGCATCGAATACGCCGACGGCACTGTCTGGCCGCAACCGTAGCGCCGCCTGACCCGCTGCGCGAGTCAATCTGTCAGCCTTCTGGACAAGCTTGCGGACGCAAAACTACAATGCCGCCACCGCTCGTCAACAAATCATTCATCACCGAATTACCAACGCGAAGAACCAAGCGGAAAGGATTGTCCCAATGTGGAGCCAACAACGAAGAGTCCCTGTCGCCCGCTCAGAATCCGTGTATGACGCTGTGATCGTGGGCTCCGGCGCGGCGGGCGGCACGATGGCCTGGGTGCTGGTCAACGCCGGCTTGCGTGTCGCCATGCTCGAAGCCGGGCCGCAACGACAGAACCAGGTGGATTTCGCTTATCACGAACCGTTCCCTTACGACGACCCTTATCGCGGCCTGAAGACCGAGGAATCCGTGACCGATGCGATGCGCAAGAAATACATCTTCGGCCCGAATGCCTACGCGCCCTGGGCGAACCCGGATGAGCCTTACACGACGCCGAAAGATTTGCCTTACGAATGGATGCGCGCGCGCAATGTCGGGGGCCGCACGATGTTCTGGGGGCGCTTCGCCAACCGCTTTAACGAAGCCGATTTCAAGATGCGTTCGCGCGACGGCCAGGGGTTGGATTGGCCGCTCGAATACAAAGACCTCGCGCCGTATTACGACAAGGCTGAAATTTTCATGGGTGTGTGCGGGGCCAAAGAGAATCACCCCGATTTGCCGGACAGCGATCATTTCTTGCCCCCGGCGGCGCTGAAATGTCCCGATCATTTGTTGACCAAAGCCGCTGGCAAATTGGGCATTCGCACCATGCGCGTGCGGCGCGCGATGCTGACCAAATCTTATAAAGGCTACGCAGAGTGCCATTATTGCGCGGGTTGCGATGATGGCTGCGAGACGGATTCGTATTACACCTCAGCGTCGCGCCAGGTACAGCCGCTGCTGAACAAATACCCGCGCACCTTCAAACTGATTCCCAACGCGATGGCGCACAAGGTCAACCTCAACGCCAAAGGTATGGCCAGCAGCGTCAGTTACATTGACAAGACGACGGGCAAGGAGCGCGAGATCAAAGCGCGCGCCGTCGTGCTGGGGTGCGGCACGCTCGAAACGACGCGGCTGCTGTTGCTGTCCAACATCGCCAATGGAAGCGGGCTGATCGGCAAAAACTTCATCGAGCATCTGGACGTGGGCGCGCAGGCCTTCTTGCCCGAACTTAGCTTCAAAGAGCGCGAAGAAGGCGATGGCATCGGCGGTTCGCACATCATCATCCCGTGGTTCGGCTACTTCCGCCCGAATGAGAAACGCGATTTCGTGCGCGGCTTTCAGATCGAACCTTCGGCGCGCCAACGCATGCGGCCTGACAAAAATGCCAAGCGCATACGCGGCTTCGGCGCGGATTACAAAAAAGAGGTGCGGCGCTGGCAGGGCACGCGCGTCTCGCTGGCCTGTCACGGCGAGATGCTGCCCGGCCCGGACAAGTTCGTCGAACTCGATCCGACGGTGAAAGACAAATGGGGCAGCCCCGTGCTCAAGATTCATCATCCGGTGGATGCGAACGCGCTGGCGATGTACAAATACGCCCGGCAAACCTATGAAGAGTTGTTTGCCGCTGCCAAAGCGACCGACATCACTTTGCCCGAAGCGCCAGACAAGCCGGGCCATTCGATTCACGAGATGGGCACCGTGCACATGGGCAGCGATGCCAAAACGTCGGTGCTCAATTCCTTCAATCAATCGTGGGATGTCAAAAACCTGTTCGTGACCGATGCGGCGGCGTTCGCTTCGGGCACGCACAAAAACCCCACGCTGACGATTATGGCGCTCACGTGGCGGGCGGCGGAGTATTTGCTGGCCGAGCGCAAGAAAGGAAATCTCTGATTGCGGATTGCGGATTGCGGATTGCGGATTGCGGAAAGAGCCATCGCCCACTTGCATTTGAGATTTGAGACGCTGAAATGACCGAATTAAAAGACGCGGCAACCGCTCCGCAATCCG
>JANOWX010000535.1:0-4811 GCA_031418175.1 Acidobacteriota bacterium
GGCTTGGCCGCGTGGCTGTCGCGCGTGACGTGCACAAGGCCGTCATCACTGCCCGTCCACAGCACGCCTTTGCTGACGGGCGATTCGGCGATGGTGAAGATCGTGCAGTAATACTCGACGCTCGTGTTGTCTTTGGTGATCGGGCCGCCGGATGAGCCTTGTTTCGATTTGTCGTTGCGTGTCAGATCATCGCTGATGGTTTGCCAGCTTTGACCTTCGTTGGTGGTTTTGAACAGGTGGCTGCCGCCGGTGTAAAGCACGTTGGGATCATGCGGCGAAAACAGAATGGGGAAGTTCCATTGGAAGCGGTACTTCATGCCTTCGACGCCCCAGCCCATCGGATTGTCGGGCCACACATTCAAGTCGCGCGATTGGCCGGTGCGGTGATCAAGGCGTTCGAGCAAGCCGCCGTAATTGCCGCCGAACACGACCATCGAATCTTTAGGCGAAGGCTGTACCCAGCCCGATTCGCTGCCCGCCGTTACGTCCCAATCTTTTTCGGTAATGCCAAAACCGGTCGTGCGCGACGCGATGCGCACGGTCGAATTGTCCTGCTGCGCGCCGTAGACGTGATAGGGGAAATCGTTGTCGGTCGAGACGCGATAGAACTGCGCCGTCGCCTGATCCTGTTCGCTCCAGCGGCGTCCGCCATCGAAGCTGACGTTCGCGCCACCGTCGTTGGCGTTGATCATCCGGTTTGGATCGTTGGGCGCAATCCACAGATCGTGGTTGTCGCCGTGTGGGGGATTGAGCGTCGTGTAGGTGCGCCCGCCGTCAATGGATTTATACAAGCCAGTGTTGAGCACATACATCGTGTCGGCGTTTTTGGGGTCGGCGAAAATGTGCGTGTAATACCAGGCGCGCTGGCGCAGGTTGCGATCAGTGCTGACCTTCGTCCACGTCTTGCCCGCGTCATTGGAACTGAAGACGCCGCCATCTTCGGCTTCGACGATGGCGAAGACGCGCTCAGGGTCGGCGGGCGAAACGGCGACACCAATGCGGCCCAGCGTGCCGCGCGGCATCCCCGGCGCGCGCGAAATATCCGTCCAGTTATCGCCGCCGTCGGTTGATTTCCAAAGTCCGCTGTCGGGGCCGCCGCTTTCCAAACTGTACGGCGTGCGCTTGGCTTCCCAAATCGAAGCATAAAGCACATTCGGATTGGACGGGTCCATGCTCAAATCCACCGCGCCCGCTTTGTTGCTCTTGAATAAAACTTTCTGCCACGACTTGCCGCCATCTTTGCTGCGAAAGACGCCGCGTTCGTCATTCGCGCCCGCCGCGTGGCCGAGCGCCGCGACAAAGACGACCTCGGGGTTTTTCGGATGAATCTTGATGCGCCCGACGATGCGCGAATCGGCGAGGCCTACGCGCGCCCACGTCTTGCCCGCGTCGGTGGATTTATACACGCCGTCGCCGTGCGAAAAATTGCCACGGATGCAAGCCTCGCCCATCCCGGCGTAAACGATGTTCGGGTCGCTTTCTGAAACGGCCAGCGCGCCCACGGTGCCGGTGCCAAAGGGCTGGCCGTCGCTCACCGGCGTCCAGTTATCGCCGCCGTCAGTCGTTTTGAAAATACCGCCGCCGACGCTGCCGAAGTAGTACACATTCGGTTGCGAAGTCACGCCCGTCACCGCGACGGAGCGTCCGCCGCGAAAGGGGCCGATGCTGCGATAGCGCAAACCAGCCAACGGACTGGCCGGTCTGGCTTCTTGCGCGCTGGTTGAAGCGTGGTTGATGAAAGCTGCGCTGCCAAAGGCGATGATTACGCCGAGCGCGAGCAGGGCCAATGTACGAGCAGGGTGAAAGGTGCGTTGCATAGTGGATTCCTCGCTAGGTGAATGGATTGAGTTGTTCGGGAAATGCTACAGACGGGTGAATGATACCTTGTCGTGGCCGATTTGTTTACCGGATTGGGGAGGTTCTGTCAGATGGCCGTCGCGCGCTTAAGCAGAGGGCTGTTCCGCCGCAGGCGCGTCTGTCTCAGCGGCGGCGAATTTGACCCGCCGGTAAATATCGCGGAGTGACAGTGTCACGCCGAGCGATTCCAGTCTGACCGCACTGTCCAAGCCGATGATGTCGTTGCGCCACCACTGGCCGTTGGGCTGGCGCAAGTAGCGCGTGACGTGCGGGCGTTGTTGTTCAACCAATAGGTATTCCTGAAAAGATTCGATTGCCTGATAGACCAGAAAATTTTCTTCACGGTCGTAAAGTTCGGTTCGCGGCGAAAGGACTTCGCAGATGAAGACCGGGTTGAGCAGCATCTCAATCCCCTGGTACTCCTCGATTTCCAACTCACCACAGACAACACTTACATCCGGCAGCCGAAATGGAAACGCGCGAACAGTTTTGATGGCCGTGTCGCCGCCAAAGACTTGGCAAGGACGGCCCGCCAAAAGATTGCCAAGTTCACGAATGATGGTTGCAGCGATTCCGCCATGCGAAATTTTACCAGCCGCCATCGAAACGATCTCGCCGTCGAAATACTCGAAGCGTTCATCCGAGTTGTGGAGCAACTCAATGTATTCCTCGACCGTGTATTTGTGCGGCAAGTTTGGTTGAGCCGTCATACGAGTTTCCTTTGACCTTTCAAGCTGTTGCACATCATAGACCGTTGGCGGCGAACCGCTCAAGCAACGTCACTTCGCGCCAGTGTTTATGGTGCGTTTATCTTGGCTGGGTTATGGTGCGGGTGTTTCATCAACCCTAGATGAAGGGTTGCAGGCCGAAATTCTTTTAGTTGCGATGGCAATGCTGAGATGTGGAATGTTGATCCTAATTGTGCTGGCGGCGCTGGCGGCGCTGGCGGCGCTGGCGTCTGCGCAAACCGTGCTGACGCTGGCAGAGTGTTTGCGGCTGGCCGAAGGCACGCCCAACGCGATCACGCTGGCGCAACAAGAGCGCGCGATTGCCGACCGCGACTTGTTAATCGCGCGCGCCGGACGGTTGCCGCAAAGCGAGATTCAACACGGTTTCACTTACAACAGTCCCAGCAAAAACAACCGTGCAGAGATCAGCTTCATTCCGTTGAACGCCGTGCGTGAGTACGTGTTGCTCGGCACGGTCACGCAGGAATTCGATACGTCGGGACGGCTGCGTGCCGAGATGTTGCGCGCCCGCGCCAATCAAGCGATTGCGCGAGCGAACTATGAAGTGACGACACGCGATTTGCGGCGCGCGGTGGCGACGGCGTTTTATCGTCTGTTGCTGACGCGGCGCTTGGTGGCAACAACGCGCGAATCACTCGCGGAAAGCCGTCAGTTCGAAGCGCGCATCAAGCTGCTCGTGGAAGGCGGCGAAGCCGCGCGCGCCGATTTGGTGAAAGCTTCAGCGCAAGCCGCCGCGCTCGAACAATCGCTCAACGCCGCCGAGCTCGAAGCCCAACTCGCCAATCAGTATCTCGCCGCTTTCTGGACAAAAGACAGCGACGCCGAATTGAACGTCGCCGATGCGTTGAACGACACGCCGCCCGCGCCGGAGTCTGACGCAACAATTGGCGCGCAAAACCTGACGGCGTATCTCAAGCGGCCTGAATTCAAACTGCTTGCCGCCGAACGTAGCGGCTTTGAGGCCGACGCCCGTGTGGCGCGCGCAGCGTTGCGTCCGCAACTCAATTTCGTATTTCAGTACGGCATTGATTCGACTTCGTTGCGCTTCAGCCAGCGCGGTTACGCGGCCTATTTCAATTTGCGCATTCCGGTCTTCGACTGGTTTCGCGCGCGCAGCCAGACCGAGCAATTCAACTTGCGCGCGGCGCAGGTCGAAACCAATCGTGTCATCGCCGAGCGCGTCTATTCGCGCGAATATCAAAGTGCGGCGGCGCGGGTGAAACAGTTCTTCGCGCAACTCGGCCTCACGCAAACCCAGATCAAACTGGCCGAAGAAGATTTGCACCTGAGCCGCGTGCGTTATGAGGGCGGCGAAGGTTCCGCGCTCGATGTGGTGACGGCGCAACAACAACTGGCACAGGCGCGCGGCAGCTATTTCACTGCGCTGGCAAATTACCTGAACGCGCGCGCCGACCTGGAGGTGGCAGCAGGACGATGAAACGACACCTACTCACAACCATCTGTTTGCTGGCGGCGTTGGCGCTCGCGGGTTGCAAGAAAGCCGAAAAAGAAGAGGAAGCGCCCAAGCCCGTCGTCGAAGTGCAAACGGCGCAGGCCGAAATCGCCGACCTCGCGCTGACGGTACGCGCGCCTGCGACGATCTTTCCGCGCGAACAGGCACACATCGCTTCGCGGCTGACGGCGCGTATCACACGGCTGAACGCACGCAAAGGCGACCGCGTCGCCGCCGGACAAATCCTGGCCGTGCTGGAAAACCACGACCTCATCGCGCAACGCGACGCAGCCCGCGCCGCCATCGCCGACGCCGAAGCCAGTTTGCAAAAAACCACGGCGGGTACGTTGCCGACTGAGACTGAACGCGGGCGCGGGCAAGTGGCGACGGCGAAGGCTGCGCTCGATCAGGCGCAGAAAATGTATGACCGACGCAAGTCGCTGTTTGAACAAGGTGCGATTCCGCAACGCGATTTGCTGCTCAGCGAAACCGAACTCGCGCAAGCCAGGACGGCTTATGACGTAGCCGTCAAATCGCTCGACCTGCTCGAAAAACAATCGAACGACAAAGACATTCGCATCGCGCAAAGCCGCGTCGAAGCCGCACGCGCGAAGTTGTCTGAAATGAATGCGCAGCTTGAATTCACCGCCTTGCGCAGCCCCTTCGCGGGCGTCATCACCGAACAATTGATGTACCCCGGCGATATGGCGAAGCCCGATTCCGTCATCTTCACCGTGATGAATCTCAGCGTC
>JANOWX010000536.1:0-10137 GCA_031418175.1 Acidobacteriota bacterium
ACAAACCGAAAGAGCATGGAGTTCAGGCTTTAGCCTGTGTGCGAGATTTCCAAGACAGGCTGAAGCCTGAACTCCATGCTCTTCTCTCGCACTTAAACCGCTGCCCCATTTTCCATAACGCGCAAAAGCGCTGTCCCCACAACTGCCCCAGACCTTATCCAGACTTGTAAATTACGACTGTTCGTCACGGCCTTGGATTTTGCGGCCCTCATCTGAGCGACGACTCGGAGAGCACAGCTATGGCACATCTGATCATCGGTTCGCGCGGCGGCAAGCTGGCGTTGAGCCAAGCCAATTGGGTCAAAACCCAGTTGGAAAAATTGCATCCCGGTTTGCTGGTCGGCCTCGAAATCGTCGAATTGGCCGAAGCGGATGCTGCGTCGCCTGACGCTTTTCAAAGCGCGGCGGAAGCGGCGTTGCAAGCGCGCCGCGTGGATTGCGTCTTGCACGGGCTGCGCGAATTGCCGCTCGAATTGCCGCTCGAATTCCACCTGGCCGCCATCACCGAACGCGCTGAGGCGCGCGAGGCGCTGGTCGTGCGCGACGACTGGCACGCCCAGGTCAAACGCCTCTTCGATTTGCCCGACGGCGCGCGTCTCGGCGTCAACACCACCGCGCGGCGCGCGCAATTGCAAGCCATGCTCTATGGCTGGCAAATGGTCGAGCTATACGCGCCGCTCGAAATCAGGCTGAAGCAATTGGACGTGGGCGAAGTGGATGCGCTGGTCGTCGCGGCTGCGGCGTTGTTGCATCTGGGCGAACGCGGACGCATCGCGGCGCTGTTGGAACCCAACGAAGTCTTGCCCGCCGCCGGCCAAGGCGCGCTCGCGCTGCAAACACGCCTCGAAGACCAACGCACCAACCTGTTGATGGAAGCGCTCAATCATTGGCCGACGCGTTATGCCACCGCCGCTGAACGCGCCGTCTTGCGCAATCTGTTGCCCGCGCACCTCAACGAACGCCAACGCCCCGCCGCCGCGTTGGCGCGCCTCGAAGACAGCGCTAACGGGCCGCAATTGATCGTCACCGCCATGGTCGCCGATGCCGCAGGCAAACGCCTGGTGCGCAGCGAAGGCCGTGGCGCCTTGCGGCAAGCTGAAATGATCGGCAGCGAACTGGCGCTTGATCTGTTGAACAATGGCGCGCGCGAATTGCTGCATCCGGCGGCGCTGGGCAGTTATTCGGCGGTTGAGGAACTCTTTCCGGCGCTGCCAGAAAGCGCCGTCACGCTTGCCCCGCCGGATGACAAACCGGATGACACGCTGGCCCACACGCCTGCCGTTGTCGAAGTCGTCCAAACGATTGCCAGCCTGGCTGACGGCGCGGCAGAGGTCAGCCCAACCTTTGTGGGCGAAGCGGCGCGCGAGTTCGACCTCGTCGCCACCAAAGCGCGCCAGGCCCGCGAGCAAGCGCCTTTTTCCGACCGGCACATCCTGATCGCCCGCGCCACACGCCACAACGCCGAACTGGTCAACGCGCTCGAAGCCCAAGGCGCCGCAGTCACCGTCTGTCCGACCGTGCGCGCCAGCGAACCCACCAGTTGGGAGAGTCTGGACAAAGCGCTTTTGCATTTGAGTTGGTACGACTGGGTGGCCTTTGCCAGCGCGGCCAGCGTCGAGCATTTCTTCAAACGCTTCCACGCGCTCGGCCATCACTTGAGCGAAATCGAAGCGCGCCGCATTTGCGCGGTGGGCGCAAAAACCGTAGAAAAATTGCAGGCGGCCGGGGTGCAAAGCGATGTGGTGCTCGACCGCTTCACGGCGGATTGTCTGGCCGAGGCTGTGCTGAAACGCTACGGCGTGCGCGAACGTTTGCGCGGCGCCTCAATGCTCTTGATTGCCTCGCCCGCCTTGCGCGAAGAGTTGCGCCCGGCACTGGACAAATTCGGCGTCTATGTCGAAATGGCCGAAGCCTATCGCACTTCATTGCCTGAAACCGGCAGCGCCGAGATCGTGGCGGAGTTGCGCGCCGCCGCGTTCAACTACGTCATCTTCAACGGTGAATCGAGCGTCGAGAATCTGGCCGTCGTGATCGAACCGAGCACGCTGCCGGTCTTTCTGGGCGCGGCGCGCGTGTTGTGCACGAATGAGGGCGCGCGGGCCGCCGCCCAGACGCACGCGTTGGAAGTGCATCTGCAACCGGACGAGACGAGTGTCGGGGCGTTGGTGAAAATGTTGCGGGAGGATTGTTTGCAACAGGAGTTTGCTTGGGATTAGTTCAGGCGGCTTGCAAAAGAGCCGTGGCCGCCAAGCTACGGCTCAGCGCGCCAGCCAGCGCGATCTTTTCGGTGTCACTCAGACCTAAATCATCAATGCCGCCGCGCGCCGTGGTGACGTGTTGGACGACCAGCAACAGGCCGCGCGGATCTTCGTTGGCTTCATCTAGCGCCAGCCGTAGCAACGCGGCAGCTTCTTCCGCGTTTGCCGCCAGACGGCCTATCATCAACTCATCGAAGGTCATCATGGTTTCATCCTTTGTTGGTATTCCTGCCAGCAGTGCTGCGCCTGTTTGATATCTGCCGCTTGCGTGTTTTTGGCGCCGCCGCACAGCAGTAAAACGATCCGCGCTCCAGCGAACGCGAAATAGAGCCGATAGCCGGGGCCAAAATCAATCCGCAGTTCATAAACGCCCAAGCCTACAGTTTTATAGTCGCCGGGATTGCCGCCACGCAAGCGGTACAACCGTTTCTCAATCCGTGTTTGCGCTTCACGGTCGCGCAGGCCAGCGAGCCATTCCGCAAATGGGCGCAGACCTGCGGCGGTCTCGTAAACGATAATTTCTTTCGGCTGCCCGTCAAACATTTCACTTTCCTGCGGTCTGATTGCCTTTCGGCCAATTCCGGCTCACCTTTTCCACTTCGCCAAACACCCGCAGCAAATTCTCGCCCAGCACTTTTTTGATGTCGCGTTCGCTGTAACCCAGCTTCAGCAATTCATACGTGATGTAAGGCAGCTTCGACACTTCCTCCATCCCCGTGGGCACTTTATCAATGCCGTCGAAATCGGAGCCGAGGCCCACGTGGTCAATGCCGGCGGTTTTGATGATGTGCTCGAAATGCTTCATCAGCGTGGCCAGCGTCGCGGGCGGCAATGGGTGCGCGGCTTCGATTTTGGCGAGTTCTTCCTGCTGTTTGGCCCAATCTTTGGCGTACTTGGTTTCGACCTCGGCGATCATGGCTTTGACTTGCGGGTCACGGTTGCGGTCGGCGTCGAGCAGTTGCTGGTCAATGAACAACGGATAGAAATTGACCATCACGACGCCGCCGTTTTTGGCGACAGCGCGCAACATATCGTCGGTCATGTTGCGCGGATGGTTGTTGAGCGCGCGCGCCGATGAATGCGAGGCAATGACCGGCGCTTTGGCCGTTTCGATCACGTCGAAAAACGTAGCGTCCGACACGTGCGAGATGTCCACCATCATGCCCAGCCGGTTCATCTCCAAAACCACTTTGCGGCCCAGGTCGTTCAGGCCATCCCACTTCGGCGCATCGCCTGACGAATCGGCCCAGCCGTTGGTGTTCGTGTGCGTCAGCGTCATGTAACGCGCGCCGAGCAGATAGAACTGGCGCAGCAGGCGCAGACTGTCTTCAATCGCGTGACCGCCTTCGATGCCGATGAGCGCGGCGATTTTGCCCTGGCGCTTGGCGGCGCGGATGTCGGCGACCGAAGTGGCAAAGACGAAATCGTTCGGGTAACGCTCGACGATGTCGTGACGGATGGCGTCCATCATTTCAATCGCGCGGAAGGCCGAACGATTTTCGGGCGCGAAGGATTTGCTGATATACGAGACGAAAAACTCGGCGCTCAGCCCGCCTTCTTTGATGCGTTTGAGGTTGAGATGGCTTTTGGCCTGCGGGTCGCCGATGTCCAGGCCCGCGTCCAAAATCAGCGAGGGCGTATCGGCGTGCGTATCCACTACGAGGGCGGCGCGGTGAAGCTTCAGGGCCTTTTGCCAGAGCGGATCGTTGGGGGTTTGCGCACTCGCGCGGGAAACAGCAGTCATAAACAAGCCGCAAAGCAGCAGCGAACAAAGCGTCTTACGCGACATGATTTCTCCCACGGTTATTTCACCACCCGGATGATGTAAGGGTAGCGGTAATGATTGCCTTCGTAAGCTTTGACGCCCGCCATAATGCCCAGTACCAAAGCCGCCAGGCCCAGCAAACTCAAGGTCAGCGGCATCAAAAACATGCCGATGATGACGACAAACAGAATAAAGCTGACGACAAAGCAGATGACGGCCCAGACGCTCAGATTGATCTGAAAGTTGATCGCCTCTTTGCCGTGTTCGTTGATGAAGGCCGATTGATCCTTCTTCAACAGCCAAATGACCAGCGGCACGATCAGGTTGCCAGGCGGAACAAAGATGCCGAGCAAGCCGCCGATGTGGCAAAGCATCGCCATGGTGCGTTCTTGTTGGGTTGGGGTGTACACGAGTTGCCTCCTTTGAAGTGGTGGTGGTTTGAAGAAAATCGCCGTGCGCCAATGCGCCTCAGTATCCTGAAAGGCCGTGAATTTGTAAACCGGCGGAAAAATTCCCGACTAACGCGGACTGGCTTCCCTCCTACGAAAGCGCAACAACGCCTTCCCCAGTTGGCGCGCTACCATCAACATTTATAGAGGAGCAAACGCAATGAAACGAAACTTGATGATCGCTGCCTGTTTGTCGGCCTGGTTGACCGTCGCAATGGCTGGCTTGGTTGTTGCGCAAGACCCGCAACAGAAGCCGCCAGCGGCTAAACGCAACGGGCAAATGAACGCCAAAAAGCTGCAACAGATGGATGCCGACAGCGACGGCCAGGTCGCGCGCGCTGAGTGGACGGGGCGGCCCAAAGGCTTCGACCGGTTGGATGCGAATGGCGACGACGTGCTCGCGCGTGAAGAGATCGTGAGCCAAGCGCAATCCGCCAGGTTCAAACAGATGGACGCGAACAGCGATGGCAAAATCGCGCGGGCTGAATGGAAGGGGCGGCCTAAGGGCTTCGACCGGCTGGATATTGATGCTGACGGCTTCCTCACCCTCGAAGAGTTGCGCGCGGCACGCGGCAAACGCGGCAACACCACTCCGCCAACACCTGCGACGCCGCCGGTCAAACCTGCGTTCTGACGGTTCGCGCGGCGTTCGACGCCGCGCGTAACTGGAATCCGCACCACGTTGAACGCGGCGCCTTGCCGCCCTGGCTTAGTCGCTGAGGCCATGCGGCAAAATGACGCCGCGCACTTACGCGCCGCCGGCTGTGTCAAAAGCACAGCCGGCGGCGCGTTGCTCTTTGCCCTTGCCTTGCCTGCGCCCTCCGGCTGAAGATACCGCCCGCCCACAACATCATCATCATCGTCATTGCGGAGGAACCAACAATGCCGGAGCAATTCCCTTCACGCCTTCCTTCACGAGAAGCCGCGTGGAATTTGTTATGCGAATGGACGCTGAGTGAGAGCTTGCGCAAACACGCGCGCGCCGTCGAATACGCCATGCAAAGCTATGCGCGCAAGTACGGTGAGGACGAAGAGACCTGGGGCATCGTCGGCTTGCTGCACGACTTCGATTACGAACGCTATCCCGACGAACGCCATCCGCTGCTTGGTTCGGAAGAGTTGCGCGCGCAGGGCTATCCTGAAACGGTGCGCCGCGCCATCCTCTCGCACGCCGATTACACGGGCGTCAAACGCGCGAGTTTGCTGGAACACGCGCTGTTTGCCTGCGATGAACTGTGCGGCTTTCTGACGGCTTGCGCGCTGGTGCGGCCCGACAAGAGCTTCGACTCGCTGGCCGTCGCGTCGGTGAAAAAGCGCATGAAGGACAAGGCCTTCGCGCGCACGGTCAAACGTGAAGATTTATGGGGCGGCGCGGCAGAGTTGGGGTTGAGCTTTGACGAACATTGCGCCTTTGTGATCGCGGCCTTGCGCGAGATTCAGGAAGAATTGGGTTTGCAACGCAGCGCAAGCTAAACGGTACGGGGAGCGGTAGCGACCTGATGACCCTGAGTGCGCGCAACTCGGAGTCAGCAAGTCGCTACCGCGCCTCGTACCGTACCAACTCGCTCAATCGCCGGACGAATGTTGCGTGGGGCTGTGCGCCGCCGTTTTCTCAACCCAGCTTGCACGCCAGCCTTCGACAATGCGCGCCGCCGTTTCGCGCCCACCGACGCCAAAAGCGATGGCGCTGGCGACAGCGACGGCGCCCAGCAACAGGCCAAAGGCCGTCTGAATGATTTCGTTCGCCAAGCCCATCTGCCGCAGTGCCATCGCGCTGGCCAAAAAGAGCACCGCCATACGTGCGCCCGCTGCCAGCGAGTCGGCATTAGCCATACCACTGCTCTTGATCGCCGTGACCGCGAGTTGCGCCAGATACAAACCCACCGCAAAGATCACCACACCGGTGAAGAGTTGCCCCGCGAAGAGGATGAATTGCGCGATGATTTCGGATACCCGCGCAAAGCCGAGCAAGTTGGCGGCCTCGGTCAACGCAAAGGTCATGACCGCCACCTGCACCAAGGTGCCGGCGAATTCCGCCGGGGTGCGCGCTTCGGGGTCTTGGCTGGCGGGCAGTCCGAGTTGTTCCAACAACGAATTGAAACCCACGCCCGCCAGGAAATTGCTCACGAGCTGGCCGATGAAGCGCGCCAGGTAATGCGACACCAGCAACACTACGGCCGCGCTCAACAAGGCCGGAATGATTTGCAACACGCGGCCGAAAACATTCTCGACGGGCTGCGTGATCGAATGCAGCGCCAGCGCATTGAGCGCGCTAAAGGCCACCGGCACGATGATCAGCGCAAACGCAATCATGCCCAGCACCTGCGACAGCAATTGTTGCCCCAACAGCGGCGCCATCCCGATGCTCACGCTGAAACGATCCAGCCCGGCGGTGTGCAAGGCGTTGCTGACGATATGCCGCACCAGGCGGGCGACGTAATAGCCCACCACAAAAATCAGCCCGGCGGCCAGCAGGTTCGGCAAGAAGCTCAGCACCTTGCCGACCATCGCCTGCAGCGGTTGCAACAACTGCTGCAAACCCAGGGCCTCCATAATGCCGGGCAGGAAGAATAGGAAGGTGAACCAGTAAACCAGATCGCCCAAGGATCCCGTAACGGGGCTGCCCGCACGTTCATCCAATTTGGCCGCTTTGCAAACACGGCGCACGACGGCTCGCAAAATGGCCGCGACGATCCAGGCCAGCAGCAACAGCAACAAAGCGCCCAGCGCTTTGGGCAAAAAAGCTCCGGCGGTTTGGGTGAATTGCGCAAGCAGGTCTTGTAATTGTGACATGGTCTTGAAACTCCTCGTGGATCATTCAAATCCGCCGCACCCGCACCCGCGTGGAGAGAAACGTTAACCGGGCGCACGGTTTGAAATGAGATGGACGGTTAGGGGCAGGCAGAGGGAGACGCTCCGCTGCAGTTTTCAGAAATGGCGGATTGGCGCTTGCCCCGCGCGTTTGCAGGCGCGCACAAGCCAGCCTGATCAAGACGATTGTTGTGGGGTGGGTGGGGTGGGTGCTGCGAAACCGGGAATTCGAATCGTACTGCTTAGCGCCGCAGACCGGCTTATTACAAGCGATCAGCCAAACGCCGCCGCAAGTTGGATTCATGCTCCCGGCGCGCGCACAATTCGTGTTGCCGCTGCTGTTCGCACAATCTGGACACCTGCAATGCTTGACGCAAGTCATGCACTTCGGCTCTCAACAGCGCAATTCGTTCAGCCAAGGCCTGCTGCGCAAGCGCCGGAAATTTGCAAGCAGCCGGATTGAAGCGGACAGCCGTTTGCGGCAAAACCACTTCAGGTTCCGCTAAAACTGGCCGGGTGAATTCGGCCTCCACCTCGGGCCTGATTTTCAATTGAGCCTTTGACATAAATCACATACTTTTTTGCGGCGAACTTCTGTCTCGTTGAATGAATCAGGGCGGAGGCTAGCGCAGCATCCGCCCTGACTCTCTTTGTCATCAGCCCGGCCTAATCCCCATTGGACCGCACCGATAACACCAGCGTCCAGCCTCAACCCTCTCGTCCCTTAGCTGGTTGAGCGGACGCCGGAGGGCCATCCGCAATTGCCGTCGTTGCGTCCCTGGTAGTGCGCCCCTACCACAACGGCGTCAAACCCGCGAACAGCCGCTCCAGCTTCACCAACCGCACAATTGCAGGGAGCTTATGCTGCTTGCCTTCAGCACAAGCACATACTGCGCTTAGCGCCGCTGCCAGACGTGGCGGTCAGTTTTTGAAACAAATTGTAGGAGTAAAACTTCAATTCGCCGGGGACTGTGGGGACAGTGGCGAACGTGGCGCGAGTCACTGTGCCTGATCGTTGCATGCCAGTCAAGCCAATCAATTCGTCAGTTGCAAATTTATGATGGAAGCGTCTGATGCTACCCACTGCGCCGGCGGCACGGGCCTTTGATGCAACTTTTTTGAACCTGCAGCGCACAGACTTATGCCGTCCTTGATATGGGAAAGCCAAAAAAACATTTCAGCTTTTTTTCCGCTTCGTCAATTGCCCGGTGCTTTAGGTTAGTCCGCAGTAAAAAGAAAACCCGCTCCAATAATACGCAGCGTGTCCGTAACCCGCTTTCACGTTCGGGCTGCGGACACGCTGCGCATTCTTGTTAGGCTTGCTAAAAAGTGCGGACAATGGCGGGAAACGTCAATTCACCCGTTCGCTCTCAGTGAATTCTTCCGGCGCTTGCATCAACAGGACGGGCAAGACGCGCTCGGCAAAGAGGCTGGAATTGATGAGCGTCTGCACGTGGTAATGGCCGGGCTGGTAAAACGACGTATTCACAAACACAGTCACGTTGTCGGCATAGCCATCGGGCGGCACGACGAAGCTGGTCGGTTGCGAAACGGCAATAGCCTGGTTTTTATCGGGCGTCAAAATGCGCACTTCGCTCATAAACTGGCCCGCGCCGCGCCAGTGATTGACCACGGCCAATTTGATCAGCGAGACCGGCAGTTGCGGTATCACGATCTGGTGCGTCACGCCCATCAGGCTCAAATGCTGCGAGGCTTCAAAGCGCACGTCTTCGCAAAAAATTGTGTAATCGAGTTGTAGGTTCATAACCACTTCCAGTGCGGCGGAGCTTAGCGCATATGCGTTTGAATGACTACACGTCCACCACAAAAACACGGGCGCCCAGCGAAATCTTTCCGCTACGAAACACGCCGCCATATACGCCCGCGCAGTTTTGATTCGCCTGCACCACGGCTTTCAGAATGGCGGGCGTCGCGGCGCCGGACTCAGGATCGAGATTGACCATCGCGCAACGCACATCGCGCTGCGTCACGTGCATGGCTGCGGCATCATCAGCTTCGCCAAAAACGATGAGCTTGCCGAGCCATTCGTTTTCGGGGAACGGCAAACTGCTGCCGGTTGCCAGCAAGATGTTGGGCCGGAAGCGCCGCACATCCAGAGTGGTTTCAGCCTTGGCTGACAAACTGTCGAGCGATTCGGTCGTCAGCAGCGAGAGCGGCGCTTCATCGAACATGCCGTGCTTGAGGTGCATCAACTGCACCTCGGCCTGATGCAAAGCGGAAAGCTCCGCGCGCAAGGCCGCGCCGTGCAATTCCAACTCGGCGCCAGCGGGCGTGCGCACGTGGGTGGGTGCGGCGCCCGCGTTGGCCGCATACGGTTGATAGCGAATCAACGAAGGCAGGCGGCCCGCATTCAGCCAAGGGAACCCGCCCGTTTCCTGCACGCGGCGGAACGCATAGCGTCGGTCGCCTTCCAATCCATGCCAGTTGAGTGTGACGGTGTCGAGCGCTTCGCCCGCCATGGATTTGACTGGATAGCGATAGAGCGCTTGGATCGTGCCGATGAATTGTTTCATTTGTTCGTCAGTGTGATTCGACCGGGAAAATCAAACGCCACGGGGCAAGTGCATGGAGTTCAGCCTTTAGGCTGTCCGGGCGCGCAACGCGCGCCAAACAAGCTCAAGCCCAAATCCACGGCTAAGAAGTCAATGAAATCAAGAGCTTACCTGACTACACGATATGGTGCCACCGCGAACCCCGTAAACATTGGCCTTTCACACTTCGTCTGGTGCAGGCGCTGGAAATTGCAGGCAGTCCGTTTCACCAGATGAGTGAAAAGCCCAAATTCGGGTACAGTTGATTTCATTGGTTGCATCTGCAATTTTCAGTTTTTAGC
>JANOWX010000537.1:0-2456 GCA_031418175.1 Acidobacteriota bacterium
GTTGGTGGACGGCAGGAACGAGACTTCCGTGCCGCGCCCACCTTTGCCATCACCCACAACTTTGAGAGGTGCTTTGGCCACGCCATCGTTAAACTCGATGAAGTGCTCTTTGCCTTCGCGCCAAATCCGGCAGCGCAGCCAGGACGACAAAGCGTTGACGACCGACACGCCGACGCCATGCAAGCCACCGGAGACCTTGTAGGAATTCTGGTCGAACTTGCCACCAGCGTGCAGTTCGGTGAACACGATTTCGGCGGCCGAGCGCTTGGGGTCGTTGTCGTCGTCCTTTTTGATGCCGGTTGGGATGCCACGTCCATCGTCGCGCACGGTCACCGAGCCATCGGGATTGAGCGCCACGTCGCAGGCGGTGGCGTGCCCGGCCAGCACTTCGTCGATGGCGTTGTCGACGACTTCGTAGATCATGTGATGCAGGCCCGAGCCGTCATCGGTGTCGCCGATGTACATGCCCGGCCGCTTGCGCACGGCATCAAGGCCTTTCAGCATTTTGATGCTGTCTTCGCCATAATCGTCGGCAGGAGGAGGCAGAGCGGCGGCTTCAACGCGCGGTGCAGCGGCCTCCGTGCGAGACGGCGTATCCTCGACCGGGGGCGTTGCATCGTCCACGGGGGCTGCTTTTTTGGCGGGCTTAGCGCTCATTGCGGACCTGTCTCAAAACGATAAAAAGTGTGCTCAGTTTTATAGCACACTCACACTCAGACTTGCGCGAAAATCGCGGGTTTTCCGCAGCCGGATGAGGCATTTTTTCGCTATATCTTTCAATGCGTTGAAATGCTGCGTCAGAGCTTCGCGGCGGGGCAGTGTCAGTGGCGTTCCAGGAACAGCTTTTTTGGTCTGGTTTGGTACTTGTACAGCACGGCAAACGCCACTCGCTCCGCTCATATCCCCTTTCCCCGTTCATCGCACAGCGATGCCAAGCAGAGGCGTTGAGACACCAGCCTTTGTCGGACTTCACTTCGCTGCCGCTTCGTTCACTCCGACCTACGTATTACTTGTCGGAGTGAGAGAGGGCCTATCGGCCCGAACGAAGTCCGACACTTTCGGGCAGCTGTCGTGTTCCCAGCAGGCTAAGGCATTAAAGCTCACCAACTCAACTTCTCACAACCCCATCCTCCACGCGCAGGATCGTGGCGTGGCCTTCAAGAGCGGCGAAGGCTTGGATGTCGGTGCCGGTCATCCAGGCTTGCGAGCCGATGCGCAGGATTTCGGCAAATAAAGCCGCGCGGCGTGCTTCGTCCAAATGAGCGGTGACTTCATCGAGCAGCAGGATCGGCGACAAGCCGTCCTGACGCGCTGCAATCAGTTCGGCATGCGCGAGCACCATTCCCATCAGCAGCGCTTTTTGTTCGCCGGTTGAGCACAGTTTTGCCGGCATGGATTTCGGGCCATGCCCAACGATGAGGTCTGAGCGGTGCGGGCCATCAAGCGTGCGCCCGGCCGCGCGGTCGCGTTCGCGCGCACGTTCGAGTGTTTGCAAATAGCCGTCTTCGGTTTCAACAGCGGTTGATTGTTCCAACGCATTTTCAAGAGAACCTTGAAGTGAAATGTAGCTCCACGGAAACGGCGAATTGGGATCGCGCGCACGGCGGTCTTCAATCACCACTTTGAGGGCCGAGATGGCTTCGTTGCGGGCAGCCGCAATGGCGGTGCCGGTTTCGGCCATGACAACTTCGAGGCCTTCGAAGCGCGCGTTATCGCGCGTTCCATCGCTTAAAAGCTTATTGCGCTGCTGCATGGCGCGTTCGAACCGGCTTGAGAGTTTGGCGTGGGCTGGATCGAAACATAAAATCAGCCGGTCGAGAAAGCGGCGGCGATCAGAACCAGCCCCTGTGAACAGCCCGTCGGATGCGGGCGTCAGCCAGACCATTTCGACGTAGTCAGCAAGCGCGCCCGATGTTGACGTTTGGCCGTCGATGCGCACCAGGCGGCCGGAGCGCTCGGTGGTTTCGGGTGTGGCCGTTTGCCCGGTGCCAATGTCGATCACGCCATGGGCGGTGTGAACTTTTGCCGAGAGCGTCCACGAGCCATCGCCTAGCGCACCGGCGCCATCGGCAGTGGCGCGCGCGAGGTCGCTGAACGGCGCGCGCCGCAAACCTTGCCCCGGCGAGAGTAACGACACCGCCTCGAGAATATTGGTCTTGCCCGAACCATTGGCTCCCGCCAGCACCACTGGCTGCGGACCCACGTTGATCGTGGTCGCCGCATGATTGCGGAAATTGGTCAGCACGAGCCGTTCGAGCCAAAGCCGGGGTGAGGTCATATCGACAAAGCGCCCATCGTCTCTGGGCTCTCGCTCACCGCATCAAGCCTGTGTTCTAGTTTTTTAGAAGTCATCAAACGGGCACTCAGCTCGAATCGGCTTGCTCTACTTGTAGCGCAAAGTGTTGGGTCGCGCTTCGCTTGACCCAACCTACGGGACCGAATTCTGCTTACATAAC
>JANOWX010000538.1:0-2313 GCA_031418175.1 Acidobacteriota bacterium
GCTCAGATGCCGATGCCCCGCCAAGCTTCAGCGCCTTGGCAAGCGTGCTCGTCACCTTCTCCGCTGTTCCAGCCTCGAATCCGTAGTCTCTGATTGCTGCCGAAGTGCGGATGTAGAGCTTCGAATACGCCTCAAGATCAACGCGCGAGTCGTTCGCCAATGCCGTAAGTTGGCTGGCCGATTTGAGGGCGACGCCGAACACTTGTTCGGATCCATCTATCGAGCGGGTGACGCGGGTCCAAGCGGTGGCGTATTCGATAACCGCAGCCGCCCCGAGACCTGCACCGATGCCGCCAAAAATGGCACCCATGCTGGAGCCGGCCATTGCCGTCGTGCTCTTGAGCTTTGCAGCCCACACAGCGTATCGGCCTTCCATGGCAGCCAGTTGCTGATTGGTCTGAGCCTGAGCAATCTGCAAATTTCGGTTATAGCCTCCGATCTTCGCCTCAAGCGTGACGATCAGGCGCTCAACTTCAATGCTCATTTTGTGTTTTCCAATCTGCTGATTTCAACTTCGTTTCGAAGACGCAGACGCTGCTATCGATCTATTGTTCCGATTGATGTTTTTTGGAATTCTCAATTCGCTTTCAGCGCTGGGCTGAGGCTGGCTCAGATTTGAGCCGATGCTGTCAGGCAAAGTGATTGCGATTGGCGGCCTTGCTTCCATGGCGCAGTCAAGCAACGGTGCCGGAGCGATGTAGTCAGGTAACGCTGGGTGGTGAGCCGCGCAGTGGTGGGCTGAACACAGTGCCACCACGTCAAGCGGGCGGCTGTAATCGTCGTGGTGAAGTTCAATGCGGCCAGAGCAACCGCCATCACCAGCACGCGCGCACTGTGACGGCCGATCCAATTCACCGGAACGAATGGCCTTGCGGACCGCAATTTGAGCCTTTATTTTTTCCCGATTGCCTTCGGCGTAGCGGCGCACGGCCAACAGGTTGCCAGCTTTGCCCTGTTCGGTTTTCATCTGTGCAGCGTTGCGGGCGCGGTTGCCTTCCAAGTCCTTTGCGCGGCGTCGACGGGCTTTGGCGCGCAGCTTGGTGTCGTTGATAAGCCGTACCTTGGCCAAGCGGTTCGCATCGCAGGTCCTGCAAATCTTGTTACGGCCGTCACGATTGCTGGCGTTGCGCGAGAACTCAGCCAGCGGCTGTTGCTCACGACAAGCCGCGCACGTTTTGCATGGATCCAAGTTAGGCGAATGATTGGCGAGCGGCAGCTGGATTTGGGTCATAGGGGAACAAGCTCCCCATTGAATGACGGTTCGGGAAACGACAACTCACGACTGGGCCGATAATGACCGGCTCTGTCAGTCGCCACCAATCTGTCATTGGCTATGACCGGTAACGCGGCGCGAATAAAGGCCCGGGCGCGGTCTTGGTAGTTGGATCGGTTGAACAGAATTTTCGAGGCAGCCAAAGGATAGCCGTTCGGCCATTCCCAAACACCTCGGCTATGGCGGTCTCGCAGTGAGCAGACACATCCCAATTCATCAACTGCTAGATTAACGTCACCTTTTGGAAAGCCCTCATCAACAAAACCGCTCTTGAGCGCTTGCCGTTCCGCATCGGCTAAACTGAGGGCGCTGTCACCATGCACGCGAACCAGTGCAGCCAATGCGATGTGGTAAGATGCACCATCTTCATATTTCAAGGTTGCTTTAATCGTCTCGAAATCAATGATGGTCGTCTGGATGCCGTCCAGCAACTTTTCAGCATCGTCAAGCAATGCGTTGACGCCAGCCTTGGTCCGCGAGAACTTGGTTCCGCCTTTTCCAAATAGAAATTGTTTTTCGAGGTCTATCGTGAAGCGGCGTGGTGTGGTGGCATCGGTGAGCTTGTCGAGGTCATCCCGCAGTCCGGGCAACCATTCGGATTCAAACCAATCGCTGAAATTTTTATATCGCTCATCGCGTCGGCCCCTTCCCTCCCAGCGCCTTGCCGCCTTGGTGAAAGTATCCGCGCACTTGGTGCGCTGGGCTCGCGTGCCGCCGTTGGCGATACCCAAAATGGACATAACTCGGGTAGCCGTACTGTCGTCGAAAACCAATTCGTCACTTGGACGACTGAAAGCAACAATCTCAAGTGATGGTCGTGGTGGATGTTTCTCTCGCGCGTGCGCAGTAACGGAAACAGATTCCTCTCCCTTCTTTCTTTTCAGTTCTTCAAGCTCAGTTACTGTCCACTGCCCGCGGTGACTTTCGTCCACTGCGGGCGGTGACTTTTGGTTGCTGATGTCAACAGTAAGACACTGCGGGCGGTGACTTTCAAAGTCACGGCGGGTGGTGACTATCGAGGCCGGACTATCGGGTTTGAC
>JANOWX010000539.1:0-2150 GCA_031418175.1 Acidobacteriota bacterium
TGTAATCCTTCTCAAATCCGAAAAAGCCCAAGTCCAAGCGGACGCTTAAGTCGCTAAACCAATCCTGCTCTGGCGGGAATTCTGCTTTGAACATCCCGTAATCGTGCGCTGTGCCGACCCAACAAGGGCTTAGGTACAAAAAACGCGTGCGCACCCAGGACACAGCCTCATTGCCGCTTCTCGTTTTGGCCAGGCTCAATCCAGCTTGCGCCACTCGCCCGATTGAATGAAGCTCGCCCAGTAATACGGATGGCTGTAATCGCGTGCCGAACGTTGGTCTTTGGCCGTCGCTCCCGGCATCCCCTTGGTCACCAGCAACCGGCTGGCACTGTTTTCACCGCGCCCCTGGCTCGCCAGCATACGCAATTGCACCTGCCGCAGCGCCGCACTGCGCCCTTCGCCCCGCAACAAACGGCGGTAATAATCAATCATCAAATCGCGCGTCCCCTTGTCCGAGACCGGCCACAAGCTCATCACCTGCGTTTCGCTCCCGGCCAGCACCAGCGCGCGCCGCAAGCCGTATACGCCCTCGCCATTTTTGACCTCGCCCACGCCCGTGTCGCAGGCCGAGAGCACGACCAGTTTGGTGCCCCACAAATCAAGCCCCGCCGCTTCCTGTGCCGTGAGGATGCCGTCATCCCCGTCGCCGCTCGTGGGCCGATTCGCGCCCGCCAGCGCCAGGCCCGACCGCAACAACGGATTCTCGATCTGCCCCACCGGCATTGGCTCTTCCAGGCTGACCAGCTTCAAGCCGCGCTCTTCCACCACAGCCGGTTTCTGATTTTCGAGAAAGAAGCCGTGTGTAGCGATGTGCAGAATGCGTGGGCCGCTGACCTGCTTGAGCGCAGCTTCAGTCGCCTGTGTCTGTGTAATCACTGTCGCGCTAGGCATCATCGCCTTGAGCGAACGTGCCTCGCCCGCCGTCCCTTGCAGCGACGGGAAGTAATAGCCCGCCAGCACCGCGCCTTCTCCCGTCGCGGCCTTCGTGCCGGGGCGGTAGACCAAGCCGCGTTGCCGCGCCGCGCCCGCGTTCGCCTCTTCTCCGAAGTCGGGATTGGCGACGACCAGCGCCGTCTGTTTGTTGGGCTGTTTGATCTGCAAGCGCAACAGATCGCGCCCGCTGGTCAGGTAGCTGAAATCATACCGCTGCATCAGGTAACGATTGCGTTCATCCACCAGCGCGGCAAATGGAATCAGATTGAGCGCCCCGTCCGGCGAGATGAAGACACGCCGCGTTTGGCCGAGCAGCGCGCGCACCGGTCGCATCACTTTTTCATCCACCGCACGAGCAAGTTTCTTAACGTCCTTGCGCCGCTTGTCGCGTAGCGCCTGCCGCAGTTTTTCGATGGCTTCATCAATCGCCTTTGCCTCGCCTAACTCCACCCACTGTGCTTCACCTTTATGAGGCAGCACGTAGGCCACGTAGCGCGGTGCGCCGAATCGTTCGTCAGCCTTTTGGTATTTGGGGTTGAATGGGTGGTAGCTGGTGAACTCGACCAGCGCCGCCTGAGCCGGAATCCTTGCTTGCACTGTCTCGATTGTGACGGGCGTGGCTTGCGCGCGAAACTCAGCGCTGCGATGGCTGATGTCGGCCTCAAGTTTCTCCTTCTGCTCCTCCAGGCTCTTGATTCTGGCCTGATGCTCCGCCGGAGTAGCGCGCTGTGGGCCTTTCAGCACAAGCACGGCAAGCTGTGCGTTGGTCTCCTGCAATTGATTGAGCAGCGTTCGATCATCGGCACTGGCGCGCCGACGCAGCGACGCGATGCTATCGGTCATCGCGTCGAGCGCACGCCCTTTGCGTTGCAGGATGATGGTCAACGCCAGATTGCGCGCAATGGCGTTGTTGGGCACAGCCCCTACATGCAGCGAGACCGTGCGGTCAGACGCATCTAATAACGTGGCGAGGTAAGCCAGTTTCTGGCGTTCAGAACCGGTGGCGAGATTAAGGGCGAGGTTGCTCTCACGCACTGTATTAGCGCGTGATTGAAAGGTGAGCGACTGGGCAAACTCGCTTTTGTTTTGGTAGAGATGCGCAAGGATTTCGAGAACCTCGGCCACATCTGGATGATCTGGCCCCATAGCTTTTTCCCAGATGGCCAATGCGCGTTGGAAGAGCGGCTCGGCGTTGATGTACTCGCCTTCGTTGACGT
>JANOWX010000540.1:0-2898 GCA_031418175.1 Acidobacteriota bacterium
ATGCCCGTCGTGAGCGAGCAATGACGGGCATACCAAAGCGGCGGCCTGTGCCGCACGCACTCCAAAGGCTTCGCCAAGCCAATGATGAAATTGCAAGCCAGACAAATACTCCTCCTTGTGGCGCTCAGCCTTGCTGGTTGGGCAAGCGCGCAAACTGTCACGTCAAGCCCGCAACGCAACAAGCCTATTCAACCGCCCAATATCGTCATCCTGCTCGCCGATGATTTGGGTTACGGCGATCTGGGGTCGTATGGCCACCCGCGCATCCGCACGCCTTACCTTGATATTCTTGCCAAAGAAGGGTTGCGGCTTACCAGTTATTACAGCGGCGCGCCGGTTTGTTCGCCATCGCGCGCGGCGCTGCTGACCGGGCGCATCCCGCAACGCGACGGCATCGGCGATTGGATTCCCGAAAACAGCGGCATCTTTTTGCCCCGTGAAACCGTGACGCTTGCCAAGGAATTGCAACGCGCCGGTTACGCGACCGCCATGGCAGGGAATTGGCACCTCAACAGCAAAATGGATGGTTCGGAACCGACGCCCGGCGAGCACGGCTTCCAGCACTGGTTCGCCACCCAAAACAATGCGCTGCCGACGCACGAGAACCCGGTGAACTTCATCCGCAACGGTCAGCCCGCCAGCACGGATGGAAGATCGCTGAAAGGCTATTCGAGCACCTTGATTGTTGATGAAGCCATTGAATGGCTAAAGCAGCGCAAGGCCGCACAGCCCTTCTTTCTCTATGTCCCCTTTCATGCGCCGCACGAACAGGTGGCGACTGCGGACACTTTCTTTCTGGAATACCACGACGTAAAGAATGCAGACGAAGCGCAGTATTACGGCAACGTCGCGCAACTGGATTACGAAGTCGGGCGGCTGCTGAAAACCCTGGATGAATTGAAGCTCGCCCCAAACACGCTGGTATTTTTCACCAGCGACAACGGGCCTGAAACGCTCAATCGTTATAAAACCGCGACGCGTTCTTACGGTACGCCGGGCGCGCTCAACGGCAAAAAGCTGCGCGGCATGAAGCTGCATTTGTACGAAGGCGGCATCCGCGTGCCCGCCATCGTGCGTTGGCCCGCCGTGATTAAACCGGGCCGTGTGAGTGATGCGCCGGTTTCGGCAATGGATCTAATGCCGACGTTGCGCGCGCTGGCGGGTTTGAGCGGCCCCGAGTTACCGCTGGATGGTGAAGCCATCACGCCGTTGCTGCGCGGCGAAAAGCACCTGCGGCAACGGCCCATCTATTGGCAATACGACCGGGCGATCAACAGCAAAACGGATAAGTTTTTGCCGAAGCTTGCGCTGCGCGAGGGCGATTTCAAGTTACTCGTTGCCAGCGATTTCAAAACGGTTGAGTTATACAACGTCAAGCTTGATCCGTCCGAAACGACCGATCTCGCCGCGCGCGAACTGCCCCGCGTCAGAAACATGGTCGAGAAAGTCAAAATCACCAATAGCCAGATCGAGGCGTTGAAATATGCGCCGAAGAACTGAATCGCTGAATTTCAACTGATGCCGTCACCAGAATGCAGAGTCGTGCTTGTGCGGCCGCGCGATCCTCGAAACATCGGCGCGGTGGCGCGGGCCATGAAAAACTTCGGCTTCCGCGACCTCTGGGTCGTCACGCCGCATCCGCCCACCTGGAGCGAAATCGTTTCGGCCCCCAACGCTGAAGACGTGCTGACCAACGCCCGCGTTGCAGCGACACTGGCTGAAGCCATCGCCGATTGCAATTTAGTGGTGGGAACCGGCGATCCAACACGCACCAACGAGGAACGCCCGTTAGCCACGCCCGCCGAATTGAGTCACCGCTTGCAACAGGCCAGTTACCGCTTGGCGCTGGTATTCGGCCCGGAAAAGCACGGGCTGACCAACGAAGATTTATGCCGCTGCCACCAATTGCTGACCATCCCGACACAGCCGGATTGCCCTTCGATGAACCTGGGGCAAGCGGTTGCTGTTTGTTTATACGAACTGATCCGCGCGCCGGTCGAAGTGCTGCCGCTGCCATCCGAACAGACCACGACGCGCGCGAGTGAAGTGGCGATGGAATTGGCGTTGGATCTAATGCGGCGGGTGGATTTCGTTTTACCGGGTAATGAACCGGATTTGGCGCGGCGCGTCAGGGCGGCGCTGTTGAAATACCGGATGTCGAGTTACGATACCAATATGTTGTGCGGGATATTGCGTAAGATCAACGACAACATTGCGCCCACGAAGTCACACGAAGAGGACACGAAGAAAAGCTAGCGAGGCTTTGCTGAAAGAGCAGTGCAATCTAGACAGTTTGCACTGCTCTTCCGCCAAGCTTCTTACATTTCCTTACCCCGCCTTAAAGTCAAATTTCTTTTCTCTTCTTCGTGCTGCTTCGTGTGTCTTCGTGGGCAAACTTTTTCGAGAGGATTCATTTCGATTTCATGAGCAACGAAGCAAACAAAGTTATTTATTCGATGGTCGGCGTCAGCAAGTTTTATGACAAGAAAGCCGTCCTCAAAGACATTTACCTCGGTTACTTTCACGGCGCAAAAATCGGCGTGCTGGGCCTCAACGGCTCCGGCAAATCGTCGCTGCTGCGCATCCTGGCCGGCGTGGATCAGGATTTCCAGGGCCAGACCGTACTCTCGCCTGGTTACACGATCGGTTTTCTCGAACAGGAACCAAAACTCGACGACAGCAAGACCGTCAGGCAGATCGTCGAAGAAGGTGTGCAGGAAGTCGTTGACCTGTTGAAAGAATACGACGACATCAATGCCAAATTTGCTGAGCCAATGGATGACGACGCGCTGAACAAGTTACTCGAACGGCAGGGCGAGGTGCAGGACAAGCTCGACGCCGCCAACGCCTGGGATTTGGACAGCCGCTTGGAACTGGCGATGGATGCGCTGCGCTGCC
>JANOWX010000541.1:0-4332 GCA_031418175.1 Acidobacteriota bacterium
GGCTTCAGCCTGTGTGTAGACTCTCCAACACAGGCTGAAGCCTGAACTCCATGCTCTTTTGCGTATATTCTGTCTTGTCCCGTTACGCTTCGACCGAACGTTCTCTGACCGGGTCCCAGCGCATATACTTCCGCTTCCGATACGAATCAATCGCCATGCGGACGGCCACGACGCCGTAATACCCCGTCAGCACATCGGTCTTGAGCGCCGCGCCGTTGCGAATGGCATCTTGCAGGTTGCGATGATGCAGCAAGGTATCTTCGCCGCCGGTCTTTGTGTGCGTGATAACTTCTTTGCCGCCCGCCTTGTTCAGGCGGTCTTGCGGGCGAATGACGAAGCCGCTGCGTGTGAATTCGAGCGTCGCCTCGTGCCCGCGAATCACGTGCGGGATCGGCTCATCATTCGCCATCGAAGACAGCACCACGACCGACAGGCCCTGTGGATAATCCAGCATCATGTTGAAGGTATCGGGAATCTCCGCCGCGCTCTGGCGAAACTCCCACTTGCCGCCGACAGCGCAAACCTTGTCGGGGAATTTCAAATCGAGCGAGCGAATCATACGCGTGATGCGGTGGACGAACAGATCGGTCGCAATGCCGCCCGAATAATCCCAATAGCGCCGCCAGTGCAAAAAGCGGTCCAGATCAAACGGACGTTTGGGCGCCTGACCCAGGAAGGCGTTCCAATCCAGATTGACGCCGGGTTTGACATCCTGATCGGGTTCATCGTCCACCCAGAAATCGCGCTTGTGGTTGCGCGAGTAATCAATCTGGGCCTGGATGGGCGTGCCGATCTTGCCCTCTTTGATCATCTGGCGCGCGGTGTCATACGAATCGTCGGACATGCCCTGCACGCCGACCTGCATCTTGACGCCGGTCTGTTTGATCTTGGCGACGACGCGCTTGGCCTCTTCGATAGACCAGGTCATCGGCTTTTCGCAATAGATATGCTTGCCCGCGGCGGCGGCGTCGAGCGTCATGCGCGCGTGCCAGTGTTCGGGCGTGACGATGGCGACGTAATCAATGTCTTTTTGTTCGAGCAACTGGCGGTACTCTTTGAACGGTTTCGCGCCGGTCTTTTCGACGGCTTGATCCAGCCGTTTTTGGTAAACATCGCAAACGGCCACGATGTCTACGTTGTCGCTGTCCTTCATCTTCAGCAAGGGCGGAATGTGCGAACCCTGCGCCTGACCGCCACAGCCGATGATGCCGACGCGCAACCGGCCATTCGCGCCCAGCACGCGGCGGGCGCTGGCGGCGGTCGCAATAACCGAGGCCGTAGACGTAGTGACAAACGTGCGACGAGTAATGTGCTTGCTCATATGTTTTTCGCTGGTGCCTTTTGGTATTGGATTGGGATGCGAATGCGGGCGCAGTTTAAGAGGCAGGCTGCGAAATGGCAATTGCCACCGCAGGTTCGCAGGCAATTGCTGGCGTATTACATTGCAGTGCGGAGCGGGCGCGAGAAAAGTTGGCAAGTCACATGGCCGCATGCTATTTTGTCCTCGTCGTGAGCGAAATTCGGCCCCGTGCCGTGAGAGTCTTCAGGGCTCCTATACTCACGACGACTTTTTCTGACGCCCGCTCGCGCTGAAGCGTTCTGCCAGCGTGAGCGGGCGTTGTGCTGTGAAGTACGTCCCATACTCCGGCCCAAAATCCAGGTCGTGAATCTCGCCAATTTGCGGCCAGAGCAGCTTCAAGTACCTGTCCTCTCCGAATCTCTTCGCCCGTCACCGGGTGCCGCCGCACTTCGTAAAACCGCTGCACCGCCCAGAGAAAATAATCCACCGCCTGCAAACAAACGGTCTCTTTCGGATTGGAAATCACGATGTCCCAGGCCTCGCCGCCGCCCCGCGAAAAGCCGAACGTCTGCTCGAAGTCACGCTCGGCGTGTTCGATGGCCGCGCGGATGGCTTGGTTGCGGTCTTTGGCCCCGCGCTTGGCGACACAGACTTCGTAACGCTCCGCCAGCCGATGAAACTTGGAAAAGAGCGAGCATATATGAATTTCAACTTGCGTTAGAGACCAAAGCCCGCTGAATCCGTCGAACACACATGTCAGGCCGCTTGGTGAGATCGTGCTCCCATATTCGAACAACCTGCCATCCGGCTTTTCGCAGGCAACGATTGACGAATCGGTCGCGCGCCTTATTTCCGTTGAGTTTTTTCTCCCAGAAATCGCGGTTGTTCACCGGAAGGTTCGAATGTTTTGGGCAGCCATGCCAAAAGCATCCATCCACGAAAACCGCCGTGCGTTGACGTGGGAAAACGAAGTCGGGATGCACAATGAACTGAGCACGAGTTCGGGTCGCAGGAGAAGAGTTGTTTTGCGGTTTGGAGGCCGGTTTTTTGACCTGCAACTCACCCAGTTTTATCTTCAAATGCCTCCGCCAGCCGGTGATGTGACACTGCCGAAGTAACTTTGCCAACGCAAGCTCCGTATCGCGGTTTCCACGCCCGCGAATACGCGACATGACCTCTGAACGTTTGGTTGGGGTGAACACATCAGGCATCGGCAATTTTCTCAGCATTAAAGATGGCAGTAGCGACGGCATGCGAGCGCCCAGAAATGGCTACATACCACGCGTTCATACGCTTGTCCCAGGAGCGGACTTCACGAAAGGCGTCCCATGAAAGCTGGTGAATTGATTCCAGAGTCCAGGCTTCTGATAGTCGAACGATCAACAGATACTCGAATAACTGTTTATCGGCGTCTTGCGGGTCGGGATAAATGGTTCCGGTTTTCTTGGCGTTGCAAACCGTCTTGATGGAGTAGTGGTCGCCATCGCGGGAAAGCGCGTCCACATTCTTTGTGCCGGTAGGAGCGAGTTGCAAGTTCGGCAGTCCAGAAGTGGCTTTGAAGTATTGGATGGCGAGTTGTTCTCCCACTTCACCAACTGAGAAGGCAATTTTGCGCTTACGCATTTCCGCATCAAGCTGCGCTCGCAACTGTCTCAATTCAGCATCCGACAGGCTAAGCAGTATGTCGAGTGTGATGATCTTGCTGTCGGCAGTAAAAGACATGGGTTGAACTACTCACTCAGGTAGATCGGCTCTTCATTTCTCAGAAGGAAAGATAACCTACACGCGCAGCTTGGCTGGCATGCCAATTCCGAATGTCGGTCGTCAAACTATCCCTCAGACGAAGCCAGGGGCGTACCCAATCGGGATGTGTGTCATGGTTTATTGTCAGACGATAACGGCTGCAAAATACCAGTGCAATTTCAGCGGCGGGTGAAGAAGCCCCGTCCTCAAAAACAGGAGTTTTTGTGCAGGCATCCTTAGATTTAGCATTATTCAGTAACTCTTGTGGACAAATGATTCCTGCTAGCAAGATGGCAGAGCGCCGGTTCCCTTGATGAAAATCGCATTGAGGGCTGATTTCAAGTAACACTGGTATTGTCCGTTGCTGGAAATCTTTACGGGCATCAATCTTTTTGCTGAGATCGCCTTCAAAAAAGCAGTCTTGTTGCAAACTCTCAACCGAGTAACCTGATACCTCCGTAAAGCGCGCCCCATCAGTTATCTTGTAAACTGTTCCAGGCAAAAACGCGGCGAAAGTAGATTCTACTGTCGTAGTCAATATCAGAGAGTTTAGCTGTGATGAACGACACCTCTTTCTGGTTTCTTTATCAAGCTTTTCGGAAAGCCAATGGCCGTGCATACCTAATTGGCTCTCGGAAGCAATTACTTCTAATTTCTCCTGGCCCAGTTGAGATAGAACAGTTAAGAGGTGGCGAGGCGCGGTAGATTCTGAGCAGTCTGGCCCGCCTTGCTGTTGGGCTAGAAGTTTCAGCAATAACTTCAATCGGTCATTGAGGGATGGTGGGCTTGATGTGGTGGAAGTCATAGAAGATGCCAAATCCGCGAGATTTCTGCTCACTTCGATCCCTACATCCCGTACTAATGCCTCCCACGTCCAAAGTGCGTCAAGAGCATCCATTCCCTTCAATACTTCTTTGATCTCTTCTTGCAAGCTGGTTATCCAACTATTCACCCAAGCTTCTTCATCAAGCCGCTCCGATAGCTTTGGCTTTGGCATCTGGAGAAAGACCAGGCGATCTTCGAATTGTGGCACTTCGGTCAAAAGTGCCTGCTTGAATAGATCGGCTTCCGTCGGTTGATCGTCAGGAGGAAGGCCTTCTTTGCTTTCCGGGACATCGTTCGCATATTTGCTCCAGATCACCACAACCACAGGTGCGGTTTCTGATGAAACAACTGCTTTGAAGACGTTTGCGGTGTGTGAAGCAGCATCCTTGCCAACGAACGTACTGAGATGCAAATCTGCGAAAACAAGCCGAAGCCCCTTGAAAGGCCGCGGGGGAAGGTTTTCA
>JANOWX010000542.1:0-2610 GCA_031418175.1 Acidobacteriota bacterium
GGATGCCGCGATATTTCTCTATGATCAACTCTTCGATACTAAGCTTCTCGCCCGCGCCGAAGCCACAATCGGCGCGCGCGCGCTGATGCAATAACACGGCAAAGGCATCGTCCAAACGATCCGCCAGCGCCTTCGTCATGATCGATTGGTAATCGTCGTGGTCGCGCTCGAATTGCGCGCAGAGTTCTTCGACGCCAATCCCCGTCGTCACCGCAAACGCGCCCAAATAATCAATGCGCCCGCACTCTTTCGGCGCAATAAAATCAGCCAAAGCCTGATTGAATTGCCCGCCGCGCTTTTCCGCCTGCTGCCGCAAGGTGTGGAACGTCGCCGCCACCGACGAACGCGCTTCATCAGCGTAAAGCTCGATGTCATCGCCCACCGCATTCGCCGGCCAGAAGCCGTAAACGCCACGCGCCCGCAACAGCTTCTCGTCCACGATCTTTTGCAACAGCGCTTGCGCGTCGGCAAACAGCTTGCGCGCCTGTTCGCCCACCACCGTGTCATCCAGGATGCGCGGATAGACGCCCGCCAGTTCCCAGGCATGAAAAAACGGCGACCAATCAATGAAGGGCACAATCTCCGCCAACGGGAAATCCTCCAGCACGCGGGAGCCTGTGAACGCGGGCCGCGCCAAATCGCTCGTAGCCCAATCAATCGGCGTCCGATTCGCGCGCGCCCGTGCCAGCGGCAGCATCGCGCGCTGTTCGCGGTTGGCCTCGTGCTGTTCGCGGTCTTTCTGCTGCTGTGCCAGGTTCTGCAAGGCATACGCGCCGCGCGTCTCGTCGTTGATCAACTGCCCCACCACCGGCACCGCGCGCGAAGCGTCCAGCACATGCACGACCGGCGGTTCGTAATGCTGCGCGATCTTGACCGCCGTGTGCACGCGCGAAGTCGTCGCCCCGCCGATCAGCAGCGGCACGGTGAAGCCCGCGCGCTGCATCTCGCGCGCCACGTGCTGCATCTCGTCCAGCGACGGCGTAATCAGTCCGCTCAAGCCGATCACGTCCACGTTGCGTTCGCGCGCCGCCGCCAGAATCTTTTCGCACGAAACCATAACGCCCAGATCAATCACCTCGTAGTTGTTGCAAGCCAGCACGACGCCCACGATGTTTTTGCCGATGTCGTGCACATCGCCCTTGACCGTCGCCAGCAACACCTTGCCCTGTGCGCGCGATTCGGCAGTCTTCTCGGCTTCCATAAACGGCTGCAACCAGGCCACGGCCTTTTTCATCACGCGCGCCGATTTGACCACCTGCGGCAGGAACATCTTGCCCGCGCCAAACAGGTCGCCGACCACGTTCATCCCATCCATCAACGGCCCTTCGATCACCGTCAACGGCCGCCCGTATTTCAGCCGCGCCTCTTCGGCGTCAACCTCGGCGAAATCGGCGATGCCCTTGACCAGCGCGTGTTTCAGCCGCTCTTCGACCGAACCGCTGCGCCATTCGTCTTCCACCACTTCGACCTTGCCGCGCTGTTTGACCGATTCGGCAAAGCTCACCAGGCGCTCGGTCGCATCGGCCCTGCGATTCAGCAACACGTCCTCGACCAATTCCAACAGGTCTTTCGGTATCTCGTCGTACACGGCCAACTGCCCAGCGTTGACAATGCCCATATCCAGCCCGGCGCGAATCGCGTGATAGAGAAAGGCCGAATGCATCGCCTCGCGCACCGCGTTGTTGCCGCGAAACGAAAACGAAATGTTGCTGACGCCGCCGCTCACCTTCGCCAGCGGCAGGTTCTGCTTGATCCAACGCGTCGCGTTGATGAAATCCACCGCGTAGTTGGCGTGCTCCTCCAGCCCCGTTCCCACGGTCAGGATGTTCGGGTCGAAGATGATGTCCTGCGGCGGGAAGCCTACTTTGTCAACCAGTAGACGATAAACCCGTTGACAAATTTCCGTCCGCCGCTCGTAATTGTCCGCCTGCCCCTTTTCATCAAACGCCATCACGATCACCGCCGCGCCGTAGCGGCGCACCAATTGCGCCTGTTCGATGAACTTCGCCTCGCCCTCTTTCAACGAGATCGAATTGACGACCGCCTTGCCCTGCACACAGCGCAAGCCGGCCTCGATCACCGACCATTTCGACGAATCAATCACCACGGGCACGCGCGCGATGTCCGGCTCCGACGCGATCAAGTTCAGGAACTTGACCATCGCCGCCTCGCTGTCCAGCAAGCCCTCATCCATATTCACGTCAATCAACTGCGCGCCGTTCTCGACTTGTTGGCGCGCCACGCTGAGCGCCGCTTCGTAATCGCCGTTCAGGATCAGCTTGGCGAACCGCGGCGAGCCGGTCACGTTGGTGCGCTCGCCGATGTTGACGAAGTTGGTTTCGGGCCGGATGTTCAACGCCTCCAGCCCGCTCAACGACAACAACGTGCGCCGCTCGGCAGGCACGCGCGGCTTGAACCCGTGCACCGCCCGCGCAATCTCGCGGATGTGCTCCGGCGTCGTGCCGCAACAACCGCCGACCAGATTCAGCCAGCCATTCGCCGCCCACTCGGCCAACTGCGGCGCCAGCGTCTCCGGCGTTTCGGGAAAGCCCGTCGGCAACAGCGGATTCGGCAAGCCCGCGTTCGGATAGGCGCTGACGTAAACCGGCG
>JANOWX010000543.1:0-2398 GCA_031418175.1 Acidobacteriota bacterium
CCCCCAATGGTGTTTCCACTGAGAGTGGTGGCAACGGTTGCTGACGTATTCAAACGAATACCGTAAGCATTAGCCGCACCGGCTCCCGCATTGGAAGAGGTAATTCCTCCAATCAAATTGTTATTCGCCGTCCAGGCGTCAGCACTAAAATTGAACATCCCCATCACATCAGCAGCGCTCGCCGAGTTAGTCGAATAGGTTAATGAGCTGGTTGCTGATTGGCTTCCGATGGTATTTGAGTTGGTATTCGCCAACCCGTTTGACACAAAGATGCCCATCATCGGAGCGCTACTGCTCGTGCCGCTCGACGTGACGCCGGCCAAACTAACCGAGGCCACCGTATTGCTGTTGATGTTCGAGACAGTTCCTAATGTTATTCCGCTAAAGGAAATCCCTCTGAAGGTGCCGGTGGCTGCGCCGGTTAATGCGTAAGTTCCGGTTTGTGTGTTGGAAGCAAAGCCAATGATGTTGCCCGTGATCGTCATCGCTTGAACGCCGCTGAGTGCCGTCGTGCTGCTCAGATTGATCCCGGAATGTAAAGCACCGGTCGTCCACGTACGGGTTCCGGTTTGATAGAACCGGTTATTCGTGATTGACCAGGTGTTACAACCGCCATTGATTGCCACCCCCGCGCTGGTTACCGCCGCGCCGAAATAATCGAAGATATTGTTGTTGGTAATCGTGATGCCGCTGTTGCCGATAGCGGTGGTGGTGGTCGAGCCGTTCCCTAAAATGGCTTTCGTGGGCAGGTTCGCGCCCGCCGGGCCGATATTGTTGTTGGAAATCGTATTGTTATCGTTTCCGCTCGCGGTAACGGCATCGGTGCTGAAGAAGATAATCGCGCCGTTGGTCGCCACACTCATCGTACCTGAGCCTTGAATATTCGAGTTGGTAATCGTATTGCTCGTTGCGCCGCCGATAAAGCGTATGGTCGAAGTTCCTGAGGTTACTGAAACCGTTGTATTGGCAATCGTCAAGCTGTTGCCGCCCGTGTTCAAACCGTCAATCGTGACGTTGTCCGCGCCGTTGAAATCAATCAGCGGACTGCCTATGGTTGTCGCGCCGGAGATGGTTCGCGCCACACCGCCCACCGGAGACATCGTTATCGCCGTATAAAGAGCCGCGCCTACGCCGCTCGCGTTCAAGGTCGCGGTTGCCGCCAGTTCGTTCGTATCGCCGCACACGTCAATGACAATGACTCCGGTATGTGAGCCGCCATTGATGGCGGTAAACGCCGCGCCGAGCGTCGCGTAACCTGTCGGCTGCGCCGCGCTGCCACCTGTCCCTTCAACCTCAATCACGCCGCCCGACAGACTCTCGCAAGTACCAATGACTAAAGGCGTGGATTTCGCCAGGTAGTTAAATGCATTTGCATTGAAAGGTTTGTTGCTTGTTTGCGCAGGCGAACCAGGCATTGTTGTGGCAGTTGAGGCTTGCGAGCGAACCAGCAAGAACGAAACGCAGAAACAGGAAACCAACACAAACGCACCCAGTAAGCGAAACCGGCTGACTGGCTTTATCCATTCGCCAAGTGAATTGCTGGCGCAGAAGTTGATAGCTTTACGAGTGAACTTTTGCGTGGCGGTTTGTCTTGTTTTGGGGTTCATGTTTCGTTTCCTTTTTCGATTGAATTGCGTCAGTGTACAAATACGTTGTCGTAACAAGGTGAAATGGGCTCATAAGCCCGGACACGATTACACAATCTATTCCGGCACTCTTTGCGGACTGGTTTAGAGCGGACTGGTTTAGACCGGCAACCAGCAAAGTCCGGGCATTACTTTTTTGCTTACCTGTCCTAGCCAGGATGGCAGTCATCGTCAGCGCGATCAGCGCGGCCACGGGATCAAGACCGGAGTAGCGCGCAAAGCCTCGCGCGCGCGGGCCACTCCGTGGTTGGCCTTCATCGTCAGCGCGATCAGTGACAGGATCAGAAGCGGGTGGCGAACAGATTTTTATGTATCGTCTCAAAAATTCGGGGAAGCCGAGTTCGTCCACGATGCTCCCAAACACATTTGCTTGGCTTTTTCCCTGATCGTCTCTGCCAGCGAGGGCATCTGTTTGGCTCCCGAAAACCTGTCCTTGATGTAGTCATAAATACTGACGCCCAGCTTCCTGGCGGTTTCGACGAGAGTCATGCCGGTGTCCCAGGCGCGGACGCCGTCCTCCGTGCGCGGGCCCAAACTGACCGCTCTTTTTCTGACGCGTGCGCGCGCCCCTAATTCTGAGGCGTTGTTGTGTAACGGTACTTCGGGATGACGCAGCACGGCCAGCAAGCAGGCTTGATGCGCCCGCGTCTTCTCAATTCTTTCGTCCAACATTCCGTAGTTGGTCGTCGTCGCAAACAACTCAGCAAACCTTTGCTCCAGGCGCGCAGCTTCCGCTGGCGTCGGATGCTTTT
>JANOWX010000544.1:0-5598 GCA_031418175.1 Acidobacteriota bacterium
CGACCCGTCGCTGTTCCAGGCGCTGCTGCAAAATCACCCGGAGATCAAACAGTATTTCGAGCTGGAAAAGCAGCACCGCGAGCGCGGCAACTTTCTGCGCCTGTACACGCCCTTCGGCAAACTGCCGCTCGAAGCGCAACGCTTGCTGGTGGTCGAAGGCGAGAGCGTCAATAGCGGCGCGGGCCAGATCATCGCCGCCGCCCAGAGCACGCCCGACGCGCTGTATCTGATCGAAGAGGGCAAGGCGCGCGTGACCTTTAGCGCGCCCAGCCGCACGCGCAAGCTGCAAGGCGACGTGGCCTTCCTGCGCAAAGGTGAATCCTTCGGCGAGGCCGCGCTGCTCAAAAACGAAGCTCACCGCGCCAGCCTGGTCGCCATCAGCGCCTGCCGTCTGCTCAAAATCAACGCGGCCACCTTCGGCAAACTTTACGCGCGTTTCCCAGAATTCCAGACGCTGATTGACGAACGCATCGCGCAACAGGATTACAAGGAACTCGCGCGCGTCCCGCTCGATTTCGCCGAAGAGATTTTGCCGCGCCAGACCGCGCCGCTGCCCCAAGTCGGCCCGCAACAAATTGACCGCGCGGAGACGGCCACGCAACTCGGCCCGTTTGCCTCAACCGACGGCCACTTCGTCAAAGGCAAACGCATCCGCAAATTCGCCCACGTCAAACAGGTGGACGAGATGGATTGCGGCGCGGCTTCGCTGGCGATGATTTGCCGCCACTTTGGCCGCAACGTCAGCCTGGCGCGCATCCGCCAACTGGTCAACACGGCCAGCGACGGCACCAGCTTGCGCGGCCTGTGCAACGGCGCACAGGCGCTGGGCCTGGCCGCGCGTTCGGTCAAGGCGTCGAAAAACAACCTGCTGAACATGCCGCTGCCCGCCATCATTCATTGGGACAATTACCACTGGGTCGTGCTCTACGACGTGACCGAATCGCACGCCTGGATTGCCGACCCGGGCACCAGTTTGCGCAAGATCACACGCCAGGAACTGGACGAGAAGTGGAACGGTTACGCGGCGCTGTTTGATTACACGGCGGATTTTGAACTCGCGCCCGAAAGCAAACCGGGCCTGGCCTGGCTGACGCCGTTTTTCACGCCGTTCAAGGCCGTGCTGGCGAAGGCGCTTGGCTTGGCCGCAGTGGTCAGCGCGTTGCAGATGCTGTTGCCCGTCTTCACCCAGGTCATCGTGGATCGCGTGTTGGTCGAGAATGATTTCAATCTGCTGACGATGCTGATCGTGGCGATGCTGGTGGTGCTGGTGATGATGACCGTGGCGACGCTGGTGCAACGCTACCTGCTCAGCTTCGTGGCCGTGCGCGTGGACGCCTCGACGCTCGATTTCATCACGCGCAAGTTACTCGCGTTACCCTTGAGTTACTTCGCCTCGCGCAAGACGGGCGACATACAGCGCCGCATTCTGGGCGCGCGCCAGGTGCGCGAATTCATGGTGCAAAACGGCGTCACCGGTCTGATGTCGGTCGCGCAATTCGTGGCCGCGCTGGCGCTGATGTTCGTTTACAGCCCAAAGCTGGCGTTGGTCTTCCTGGCCGTCGCGCCGCTTTACGCCGGGTTGATGCGCTATTCCAGCAAGCGGCTGGGACCGATGTTCGAGCAGTTGGAAGAGGCCTACGGCAAATACAGTTCGCACCAGATTGACGCCATCAAGGGCATCGAGACGGTGAAAGCGTTGGGCGCCGAGGCCGTGCTGCGCGAGAAGATGCTCAACGAATTCCATTCGCTGGCGCACCTGCAATTCAAATCGAATTTCCTGATGATGGACTACGACGGCGCGGTGCAGATGGTCGGCTTCCTGGCGACGGTGCTGTTCCTGTTTGCCGGCGCGCAACAGGTGATGGCGGGTGTGATGACCATCGGCGCGCTGGTCGCGTTCAACGCGCTGGTGGCGATGGCGAACGGGCCGCTGCTGGCGCTGCTCTCGCTCTGGGACAACTGGCAGATGTCCGCCGTGCTGCTCAATCGGCTGAACGACATCTTCGAGGCCGAACCCGAACAGGGCACGGATCATTCACATTTGAAACAGGTGCGCAGCCTGGAAGGCCGCGTGACCTTTCAGGGGATGAGCTTCAGCTACGGCGGCTCTTCTTCAAACGATGCTGGCGCGAAGATCATCAAGGACATCACGCTGGACGTGCCCGCCGGCAAGACCATCGCCATCGTGGGCCGCAGCGGTTCGGGCAAAACGACATTGGTCAAATGCCTGTCGGGCCTGCTCGAACCCACGGCGGGCACGGTCATGTTCGACGGCATTGATATGAAGAAACTGGCCTACGGCAGCCTGCGGCAAAAGGTCGGCTTCGTCCTACAGGAGAATTATCTGTTTGACGACACCATCGCCAGGAACATCGCCTTTGGCGAAGAAGAGCCGGATTTGGAGCGCGTCGCCTGGGCCGCGCGCGTGGCGAGCGCGCACGAATTCATCGAACGGCTGCCGCTGGGTTACGACACGCGCGTCGGCGAAACGGGTCTGGCATTGTCGGGCGGGCAACGGCAACGGTTGTCGATTGCGCGCGCCGTCTATCACCAACCGCCCGTGCTGATCTTTGACGAAGCCACGAGCGCGCTCGACACCGAATCTGAAAAAGCCGTCAAAGAAAATCTGGATCAATTGTTGAAAGGCCGGACTTCGTTCGTGATCGCGCACCGGCTGAGCACCATCCGCGACGCTGACCTGATCGTGGTGTTAGAGCAAGGCAAGATCGCTGAACAGGGCACGCACGAAGAATTGATGCGGCGGCAGGGCCTGTATTTTTATCTAGCGAGCCAGCAGTTGGGGCTGTAAGAAAAAAGCGCGCGATGATGATAGTTTTCGCCGCCGCGTTGCGCCTTAACCGGTGAGCGCAATCAGGCGCTCACCGAAATCAAACTTTGACGAATGGAGACAATCAGATGAATCAACCGAACACCGACAACCAAACCATGACCAGCACACTCGCCGACCTCGAAGCCGACCGAGCCGAAGAGATCAGAGGCGGGCCGAAGAGAATTTTCATCGGCGGCCTCTCGGTCGCCACACCGGCGGGCGACGGGCCGTTGCCGCAAACGCGTGAACACATTTTGTTGGCGCGTCAAACGCAATAACCACTTCCCGCAGTCCCCGCAACGAAAAATCCCCGGCCAGTCGTTATTGACGCTGACCGGGGATTCGTTTTTTGGTGTGCCGAACGGACGCTAGCGTTTCACCGGCGCCGCCCGCGCGACCGCTTCCCAGCGCAAGCGCACAGCGCCCAGGCCCGGCACTTTGGCGTACTCCAGCGTCAACCGATGATTGCCCGCAGGCACGGTCACATCCATTGAGGTCGGCGAGGCTTTCGGTTCCTGCCATTGATCCACCAGCGTTTCGCCGTCCAGCATGAAGCGCACACGCTCACGCGACTCAACGGTGAAGCGATACGTGCCGTTGGCAAAGGTCGCCTTGCGCGTCCAGCGCGCCGAAAACTCTTCGCGGTTGAGGCAGCGTTGGTTGCCGCCCGCTTTGCCAAAGGCCAGTTCCAACGGGCCGTCGCCTTCATCGCGGATTTGCAGGGGCGGGCCGCTCAGGTCATTCGCGGCAAAATACTCGCCCTTCCAGCGGTCGGCGGCGACGGTCGCCAGACAGGGATGGCGTTCCCAACGCAAACCGACGGCGGCGCTGCCCGTTTGTTCAAAGTATTCGAGCACGAACTGATGATTGCCCGCGCCGAGTTCGACCTCGACGATGTGCTCGGCCCGCTGCGGCGTCCATTGATCGAGCTTCAATTGCTTATCAATAAACAGCCGCACGCCGTCATCCGCGTTGACCTTGAACCTGTAGTAGCCGGGCGCAAAGGCAAACGTCCGCGTCCAGCGCGCCGAAAAGTGATCGGCCAGCGCCAGGCAACTCGCGCTCGGCCCCGCCAGGCCCCAATCGAAATCGAGCAAGCCCGTGCCGTCGTCGGTGACCATCAACGGTTGGCCGCCGAGTTCGCGGTTGGCAAAAAATTCGCCGCGCCAATGATCTATGGCGACCTTGGCCAGGCAGGGCGTGCGGCTCCAATTGAATTTGAGCGCCGCGCTGCCCAGGTGTTCAAAGTATTCGATCACGAGGCGATGCGCGCCACCGCTCAGGTCAACGTCCGCCGCACGCGTCAGCATGGCTTGATCGTGCCATTCGTCAATGACGACGCGGTCGTCAATCGTCACACGCACGCCGTCATCCGCCGTCACGGTGAAACGATAGGTGCCCGGCGGAAAAGTCAGCGTGCGCGACCAACGCGCCGAAAAATCATCCACGGGCAAGCCGCATTCCCTGTCCGGCCCATTCAACCGCCAATCGAAAAACAGATCGCCCACGCCCTCATCACGCACCAGCAACGGCGTGCCGCTCAAGTTGCGATTGGCAAAATATTCGCCGCGCCAGCGGTCTTGCGGCACGGGCACGGGCGGCGCGCAGCGGCGGTTGGCGGCTTGGGCGTGGGCCGCGCACGACAGCACACCGCTGAGCAAGAGGCCCAACAGCAGACCGCCACAGTTCACCGCTCGTGTCTTCAATCGCATTTCATTCGCTCCATTTTTAGCGCTGGCATCAACCCCTGCTTTCGAAAGCTGCGCTGTCTGGGATAACGTCAGGCCGAACGCTGCGCAGGCAACCGGACAGAAATGAACCAGGACTTGTTTGCTCATACGTTTCTTGCTTGAAGTGGGGAGATGCGGAGCGGGAGCTTAACAAATGGCTGTACGCGGCTCAACTTCGATAACCGCCGCAACAATCTGCCACCGAGTAGAGAAGGAGCACGTAGAGGCGAATTATTCCGCGCCCCGTGAAAATGCTGCCGGGGCGCGGAATAATTCGCCGTAAGGAACGGATACCGCCATGCGTAGGCGGCCTCGTTTGAAAACACGTCCTCAATACGCCAGCGCGGCTTGGCGCGTGTGGTTGAACCGGACAGCGGGGTGGGCGTGCGGCAAGGCTTCGCGCAAGGTTTTGCGGCCCTGGCTCAGACGCGACATCACGGTGCCGAGGGGGATGTTCAGGATGTCTGAAATCTCTTTGTACGAGAACTCCTGCACGTCGGCCAGCAGCAAGACGGCGCGATAGAATTGCGGCACCTTTTGCAACGCCTTTAGAATCTCCTGGTCGCGCAGTTGTTGCGAGGGCGCGGGTTCATAGGCGGCGATGGTTTCGGCCAGCATTTCGTCGGTCACATCGGCCTGGGGCAAGCGGAACAGTTTGCGGCGGTGGTGCGCGGTGACGTGAAAAAGAATCTTGAAGAGCCAGGCGCGGATGTTGGTGCCCGGTTGGAAGCGATGGAATGATTTCCAGGCTTGCAAATAGGTTTCCTGCACGATGTCTTCGGCTTCGCTGGTGTTGCCGATGACGCGGCGCGCGGTGCGGAACAGGTCGTTCAGGTGCGGCAGCGCGATGGTCTCGAAATTGTTATTGTCCAGTTGAAGAGCAGCTTGATTGTCCATATGTTTTCTCCTTCGCCCACCTAATGCGTGACGCGCGGGAGAAAGCTGCCACGCGGGAAAAGATTTTTTTGTGTCAGTAGCCCGACCGTGAGGGAGGGCAAGCTTGATCTTGGACGGTCTGAGTGCCAAGCCAGCCCTCCC
>JANOWX010000545.1:0-1851 GCA_031418175.1 Acidobacteriota bacterium
CCCCGAATACCGCTTTCGCGGCATGCTTGATGAAGTGCGCGTGTATAAAGCCGCGCCTGACGCCGCGACCGTGGCCATGCTGGCTTGCGCCGAATCCATTCCCGCCATTGCCGCGCGCCCACCCAAAAAACGCACTGAAGGGCAAAAACTGAAATTGCTCAACGCCTGGCTGGAGCAGGCGGCCCCGCCCGCAATTCGTCAAGGTTGGCAACGCTGGCGCGCACTCAAAGCACAAAAGGTAAAGCTCAAAGCAGAATTCCCGACGGTGATGGTGATGCAGGAATTGCCGCAGCCGCGCCCGGCGCACGTATTGCGGCGCGGCGCTTATGACTTGCCGGGCGAAGCCGTGACGCGCGGCTTGCCCGCGTCTTTATCTGCGCCCGGGGTAAATCACCAGCCTGCCAATCGGCTCGAATTCGCCCGCTGGCTGGTCAGCGGAGCAAACCCGCTCACCGCGCGCGTGACGGTCAATCGCTTTTGGCAAATGTTCTTTGGCACGGGCCTCGTCAAAACTGTTGAAGACTTAGGCACGCAAGGTGAACTGCCGTCGCATCCGGAATTGCTGGATTGGCTCGCAGTGGAATTTCAGAATTCAGATTGCGGATTGCAGATTAAGGACTGCAACAACAAGTCATCCTCACGCTGGGATGTAAAACGGCTGCTCAAGACAATTGTGCTGAGTGCGACGTACCGGCAAGCATCAGCGCGCTCTTCACCGATCAAGAATCTGCAATCTGCAATCTCAAATCTGCAATCCGCTGATCCCGACAATCGCTTGTTGGCGCGCGGGCCGCGTTTGCGGCTGCCGGCAGAAATGATCCGCGATCAGGCGCTGTTTGTGGCCGGCTTGCTGGTCGAAAAACTCGGCGGGCCTTCGGTGAAGCCGTATCAACCGGCAGGCTTGTTGAAAGACATGGTCTTTTCGAACATGACGAACTATGCGCAGGACAAAGGCGAAGGTTTGTGGCGGCGCAGTTTGTACACCTATTGGAAACGCACCGTGCTCAATCCCGGCATGCAGGTTTTTGACGCGACGGCGCGCGAGCAATGCACCGTCCGCGAGGAGCGCACCAACACGCCTTTGCAGGCGTTGAACCTGATGAACGACGTGACTTATGTCGAAGCGGCGCGCTGGCTGGCCGAGCGTATGTTGCTGGCGGGCGGAGCGACGCCGCAAAAACGGCTGGTGTGGGCCTTTCGCGCGGCGACTTCGCGGCAGCCCGGCGCCGCCGAATTGCAGACGCTGCAAAACGGTTTGGCTGCACAACTCGCCTATTTCCGCAGTCAACCGCAAGCCGCCGCGAAGCTGTTGCTGAGCGGCGCGAAGCGCAACAACGCAACGTTGAACCCGGCGGAACTCGCGGCCTACACCATGACCGCCAGCCTGATTTTGAATCTGGACGAAGTGATCACTAAACCCTAACTCGCTCAACGCGTCGAGTCAGACACGGGCCGGTCACTGTTTTGGCCTTTCGGTTTGGTCAGCGTCGTTTTTCTGATTTTGGCGTAAGGCGAAAGGCCAAGTTAAGGAAGGCGGCAGGGCTTTTATTCTTTGCCTGCAGGAATGCCCAGGACGAAGCCGCCGAATACCCTGTCCTCACACGCGACAACCGCACGATCTATTACAGCCTCGCCAGCACCGAAGCCGGCATCTGGCTGCTGAAACTCTGAAGTGCGCAATTAGCCGGGCAGCCGGGTAGCGTGGCTGGCACGCGCTAGCAACCCTTGGTTGGCAGAATTTTTTTGCAAACTTGTTTTTCATTGTTAATCCAATCCACCCCGGAGCGTTTTGCCAGGTGAAGGAAGATTCAGATGCTCGGCAAGAGCCAAAACAGGAGTCAAGACAACCTG
>JANOWX010000546.1:0-13703 GCA_031418175.1 Acidobacteriota bacterium
AGTGGGTTTGATCCGCTTTAGGCCGCGAGGGAGTGTTCCTCGGCCAAAGCTTGTTCAAGCAACCGCGCCACGTAATTGACTACGCCAATCATCCGTGCGTACTCCATCCTGACTGGGCCGACGACGCCCAGACTTCCTCTCACCTGATCACCAAAGCCGTAGTACGAAGTGATGACCGCACAACCACGCAGACTGGGAAGGCTGTTTTCGGCCCCGATGCGGACGCCGACGGGTTGGGGAATGCTCGGTGCAACACACTCGTTGAGAATTTTGACGAGCCTGCTTTTCTCTTCAAAGACTCGCAATAGTTCACGAATCTTATCTTTGTCGGCGAAATCGGGCTTGGTGACCATGTTGGCCGCGCCCTCGACAAAGATTTCCGGGGCCTCCGCTGCGGTTTCGCGCAAGCCGCGCTCACACAGCATGATGGCGTTCTGCAAAAGACGGTCGTAAATAGCGCGCTCTTCGGAAAACCGCCGCAGCAATTCATTGCGAATGGCCAGCAGCGACATGCCGCCGAAGTTTTCGTTCAGATAGCGCGCGGTCGAATTCAAATCGTCCTGCGAAAAGTCCTCGTCAAGCAGCACGACGCGATCTTGCACCAATCCCGCGCGCGTGACCGTGATGACCAGGATGCGCTTTTCGGCCAGCCGGACGAAATCAATATGTTTGATGATGTCTTGCGCCAGCGTCGGCAGCACCACAATCCCGACGCCATCTGAGAAGTAAGAGAGCAGATGCGAGGCGCGTGTCATCAGGTGATCCGCGCTGACCCAGCCGCCGCCGAATATGCCGTGGTGCAAGGTGGCTTCGTCCGTGTCTGAAAGATGTGTCTCGTCCAGCATCTGATCCACAAAAAACCGGTAGCCCTTGTCGCTCGGCACGCGTCCCGCTGAAGTGTGCGGCTGTTCAAGGTAGCCCGCTTCTTCCAAATCGGCGACCGAATTGCGCACCGTCGCGGGCGAGAGGCCTTCACGTGTGAGCTTCGAGATCACGCGCGATCCGACCGGCTCGCCCGTGGCGATATGGGTTTTGATCACTAGCGCCAATAACTCGCGGCTACGCTGATCCAGCGTCTGTGTGCTACTCAGCATCGGTTTACTCAGCTTAAGTCTTTGGGATGCATACCGTGACGTTTCGCCTCAGCTTCCTTGGGTGGTGAAGATCGCTAACGCCTTCGATCGGTCGCTTAGATTTGCGGGCGCAAAGTATCACCGTGGCGGAAAGCGTGTCAAGCTGAGCTTTTTGCGTCACTTGAGTGCCGCCGCGCAATGACGGCGCGCTTCCAAACGACTTGAGCCGGAACAATCCCTTTGAATCAGCCGTAAAAAACACCGTCACCACACACCAAGTTTTCGCTGACTACTAATTTTTTAATTGACAGCCTTGCAAGTCGGGCGTAGGCTTGCCGCGAATTCTTTAGTAGTTCAATTCGCAGCATATCAAGCAAGAAGGAGGTGACGCACTTGGCGCGCAGAAAATCGCCGACGTTGACCGAGGTCGAGTTGGAAATGATGGACGTGCTCTGGGATCGTGGACAGGCCACCGTGGCCGAAATTGTCGAGGCTTTGCCGGAAGAGCGGCTGGCCTACAGTTCGGTGCTCACGATGATGCGCATCCTCGAACAGAAAGGCTACGTCGAGCATGAGAAGGAGGGCCGGGCGTTCATTTACCGCCCCTTGGTAGACCGGCAACAGGCGCAGAAGAGTGTGATCGGGTATTTGCTCAAACGCTTTTTCAATAATTCGCCGGAGTTGCTGGTGGTCAATTTGCTCGAACACGAGGACGTGGGGCCGGCCGAGGTCAAACGTCTGAAGCGGATGATCGAAAAATCATCCTAAATATCGAACCAACCAGGGTAGGACAGACTTTAGTCTGTCCGATGCGTCAGGACAGACTAAAGTCCGTCCTACAATCACTAAACAAGAAGTACTTCAAGCAGGCCTCGACCTTAACCGCCTTAACTGGAGGACGCAATGAATTCAGTGCTTGAAACCCTTGATCCGCTGGCGCGGCTGGCCGTGCAAGCTTTGCTCAATAGTTTGTGGCAAGGCTTGTTGATCGCGGCGCTCGTGTGGGTGTTGCTGCGCGCGCTGGGGCGTGTCAGTGCGACAACGCGCCACGCGCTCTGGCTGGTCAGTTTGCTGACGATCGGTTTGTTGCCGCTGGCCGGGCTGTTGATCCCGCAACAGAGCGCCATCAGTTTGCCAAAGAAAGAACTTGAATTGCGCGCGCCCGCAATGATGGCGCAACTGCCGCCAATCGTGCGCCGGGAAGCAATGCCGTTGAATGCGCCGTTCCGCTTCACGCCGCCGCTGGTGCAAGCTGCGGAGCCGTTGGCGGTGACGACGGACAGCCCGTTTGTTATTGCGTCGCCAACGCGGCCGCCTCTGCGCAAACGGCTGTCGCACTGGCTTGCCGCGTTGTTCGCTGGGCCTGCACCGTTGCTGCTGGCCGCGCTCTGGCTGACGCTCAGCGCCTTGCTGGCCGGGCGGATTGCGCACAGTTACTTCTTTCTCTTCAGGCTGCGCCGCCGCTTGGAGGCCGTGCCTGAACCGCTCAACCAGCGCAAGGATTATCTGGCCGCCCGCTTCGGCATTGCGCGCGCGGTCGTGTTGTTCACTGCCGCCGATGTGAAGATGCCGATGACCATTGGCTGGTGGCGGCCCTTGATCGTGCTGCCGCAAGACTTGCCGGAGAGTTTGTCGAGCGCCGAATGCGACAGCGTGATCGCGCACGAATTGGCGCACATCAAGCGTTGGGATTACGCGACCAATTTTGCCCAGCGCATCATTCAAGCCGCCCTGTTCTTCCATCCGGCAGTCTGGTTTATCAACAAGCAACTTGTCATTGAGCGCGAATTGGCCTGTGACGATTGGGCTGTGAAGCTCACGGGCGAGCCGCGCCGGTACGCGAGTTGTTTGACGAAGCTGGTTGAACTGTTGAGTGAAAGCAAACCGTTGGCTGCGGCCACCGGCATTCTATTTGGAAAACACATCATCTCAAGGAGGGTAGAAATGATTCTCAATCGTGACCGCAACGCGACGACCACTGTGTCGAAGCCTGCTTTAGTGTATGCCATCGGACTAGCGTTCCTGTTCGTCTTTGCGTGCAGCGCGCTCTCGCCGGTGATTGCCGTGCCGCTAGGCCAGAAGCCTGCGAAGAAAGCGCCGGAGGCCAAACCTGTCAAACCCACGCCTGCCACGCCGCGTGCCGAAACTGCAACGATAGCGCCCGCCGCTTTACTGGATGAGATTCCGCCTTCGGCGCGCCTCGCACTCGATGGCGAAGACATGGTCATCCCCGCGCTGCCGCCAGTGCCCGCGTTGGTTGAATTGCCCGCTTGGGCGAATGACGCAGTGAGTGCGTTGCAAGATCAGGGTGCCGTCACGCCGCGTACACCCGTCACGCCCGTCGCGCCGTTTCCGCCGGTGGCTTGGGCTGATTCATTCAGCGGCCAGTTGGGCGCCACGTACCCTGCGCCAGCCTATGCGCCATTCGCGCAGAATGGATTAACCGCTGCCGTCGCTGGCGGGCAAAACACCGCCGCCCAGAGCAAGACGCCTGCGATTCCCGAAGCTGAGTTGCTCAGCCTGTTGTCGGACATCGTCAAAAAGGACAGCGACGAGAATGTGCGCCGCGAAGCCTTGCAAGGCATTTACCGCATGCGCAACAGCGACGCCGCCATCAATACGCTGATTCAGTTGTATGACAGCGTCAGCGATGTCAAAACCAAGAGCGAGATTCTTGGCTACCTGATGCGTCGCAGCGGTGACAACAGCAAAGCCATCGCCAAGCTCGTCCAGATCGCCAAAAATGAAAAGGACGAGACGGTGCAACGCGCGGCGCTCAATCAATTGGCCTACGTCAAAGGCGATGAAGGGGCCGATCACCTGATTGCGATTTACGACGGCATGCAGGACCCGAAACTGAAGCAGCGTGTGATTCGCGCGCTGGCTTATAACAAGAGCAAGAAGGCCGTGGACAAGCTGATGGCCATCGCCAAAAACGACAGCGACCCCACGGTGCGCACGGCGGCGATCCGCAGCCTTTACGAAATTGACAACCGCCTCTATCTCAATTTCGCCGAAGGCACGCGGCAGAGCTTGTTGACGGCGCCGAAAGTGCTCACCATTCCGCGCGTCAACTTCGAGCAACTAAATGACCAACTGCTCTACTTGAAAGACCGCCTGAACTTTGATTTCGACGGCAAGAAATTCGAGCTGAACAAAGAGCAGTTCGATGACGCTATGAAACGGGCGAAAGAGGCGTTGGAACGCGCGCGCGAATTGAACGGCAAGCAGCGTTTTGAATTCGACGGTAAGGCCTTCGAGTGGAACAAGCAGCAGTTGGAAGAGTTCCAAAGCCGCGCGCGCGAGGCGCAACAGCGCGCGCTCGAACAGATGCGCGATTTGGAGCAACGGCTGCGCAACGAATGGCGCGAAGGCGAACCGCGCGCGCCGCGCCCCGCCGCGCGGCCCGAACGGAACCGTGACGAAGAGCGCGAACAGCAGCGCGAACCGCGCAAGCCTGCCACTGACCAGAAGCCCGCCGCCGCGCCAAAACCAGTGACGTACAACGTTGCGCGGGGTTGAACCCGGGTTGAACCCAGGCTGCTCACGTTTTCCGAATTACGAACACTCAACAAATCATCCAGCCGCTGATAAACGCCGATGGAACGCTGATCAGCGTTAGGTCGGCGTGTATCTGCGGCGAGCAATTTTGAAACGAGAGGAGTCTTTATGTTGCGTCAACTCATGTTCGTCGGCCTGTTGCTGACACTGTTCGCCGGTCTGGCGGCGGCGCAAACCGCAGCAACGCGCACCTACACGCGCGCCGATTTCGTCAACATTGCAGGAGGGGTGGACGGCGGCAGTTTGAACGACAAACTCGACCGCGCCGTCCAGCAATTCAAAACGTCACGGCAAGGCGATTCGTTTTGGGTGGCCTATCACGCCCCGGTGCGCGCCAACGCCAACTATGGCATGTCGAACTGGACGTACAGCGACGGCGACGGCATACGCCTGGAACGGCGCGATGATCCGGCGGGCGCGGCGGTCTTCCTGTTGGCCGACCTGAGTACCGGCAAGACCGTTTATACGCGCGTCAAAACGCTCAACGTGAACGAGCCGTACCAGTTTGAAAACCGCCCGGTCTACTGGCTGGGCAACGTTGACGCGGGGCAGAGCGTCGCGCAGTTGGAGACGCTGTTGCGCGCCAATCAATCCGACACCAGCGATAAATCCATTGTGCGCAGCATCGTGCGCGCGATCAGTTATCACGATCATCCGCGCGTCGTCGCGTTGCTCGAAGAAGTCGCGCAAAAAGAGCAGAGCTTTGAACTGCAACGCGCGGCCATTGGCAGCCTGGGCAGCATCGGGACGAAAGAGAGCCTGGATGCATTGGACAAACTGTTCAACAACGCCAGCCCTGCGCTCAAAAAAGAGATCGTGCGCGCGTATCGTTACGCCGGCGACCGCGCGAACGAGCGGCGCGTGCTCGACCGGCTGACCGCGCTGGCCAAATCGAATGAGACCGCTGAACTGCGCGCCGAAGCCGTGCGCCGCATCGCCAGTTTTCGCGGCGACGCGGTGGCTGACCGGCTGTTTGAAATTTATGACGCGCTCAGCGATCAGCAACTCAAACGCGAGATCATTCAAGCGGTTTCGATTGGCGACAGCGTCAACGCGCGCATCATCAAACGGCTGGTCACGATTGCCAAAAGCGGCAACGACCCTGAATTGCAACGCGCGGCGGTGCGGCGGCTGGGCGGCGAACGCGGCGACGATCAGCTCGACGCCTTGATCGAGATTTACGACGGCGTCAACGTGGACGGCGTGCGCGAAGAAGTCATCAATCGCCTGGCGCGCAGCAACAGCCGCAAGGCTTCTGACAAATTGCTGAAGATCGCCAAAGACGAACCAAATCCAAAGTTGCGGCAGGCGGCGATTCGGCGGTTGTCGAGCCGCAGCAGTTAGAGAGTACGGTACCGCGCGCGTCAGCAAGCGGGGATTTGGGTTGTCAAGCCATTGATACACCTTCGATGTGCCGCTTGCTGACGCGCGCGGTACCGTGAGGATTATCGGCAAGAGAAGGGCAATAGACTGAGGCTTGTGGGCGAGCGGGCGAGACAAACTCGTCCGCTCATTTTTTTACGGGCGCGGCGATTTTTAGAAAGTCCAGCGACTTGCCCAACAGCACCGTCACGTTATTCGCCGTCGTATTCGCCGTGGCCAGATCGCGTTTGCCGTCGCGGTCGAAATCGGCTAAGGCCAGCATCACCGGGCCGCGCGCGACGGGGAAGTCCTGCCGGGTGGGGAACGTGCCGTCGCCTTTGCCGAGCAACACCGTGACCTTGGCTTCGACGCTGTTGGCGACGGCGAAATCCGTGTGACCGTCGTTGTTGAAATCGCCCGTGATGACCGCGCTGCAATCGCCGATGGGGTAATTGACCGCCGTTTGAAAATTGCCGTCGCCCGTGCCCAGCAAGACGTGCGCGCCCCGGCTGAAGTTGTTGGCGGTGACCAGGTCGAGTTTGCCGTCGTGATTGAAATCGCCGCTGGCGACCTGGTAGGCGTTCTGCCCGGCGTAAAAGCGTTTGGCTTCGGCAAACGTGCCGTCGCCGTTGCCCAGATAAACGCCCAGTTGCGTGGGTCCGCTGCGTTGCCAGGGGCAGGTGATGAAATCGGCGTTGCCATCGTTGTTCACATCGGCGGTGGTGACGAAGAAGGGCACGTAGCCGAGTTCGAGTGTTTGCGGCGTGGCCCAATCGTCAGGGTCTTTGCTGAGCAACAACGTCGCTTGGTTAGCACTGAGGCTGGCGACGATCAGGTCAGCGCGGCCATCGCGGTTGAAATCGGCGGCGGCCAGTGAGCCGGGGGCTTGTGCGACGGCGATTTTGCGCGGCTCCTGAAATTCGCTTTGGCCCCCTTTATTTTGGTTGAGCAGGATGAGCACGGCGTCCTGGCCGCTCAGCGCGACGGCCAGATCGCGTTTGCCCAGGCCGGTGAAATCGGCGCTGATGACGGCGGTCGGCGCTTTGCCAACGGCGATGGTGGCGGCGGGTTGAAACGTGCCGTCGCCTTTGTTGCGCAAGACGCTGAGGTTTTCGCTGTTGTGATTGCTGACGATCAGGTCGGCGCCGTTGTCCGGGCCGTCCAGATGCGCGGCGGTGAGGTAGTAAGGCGCAGCGCCTGCCGCGTAGTTTTGTCCAGCGGTTTGCCAGGTGGCGCGAACGAAATGAATTGCAGTTAGCAGAATCGCTGCGGCCAGCGTGGGGATGAATATGCGGCGCAAGATGGTATGTCTCCTCGGAATAGCTTGCCGCAGATCAACGCAGAAAAACGCCGATATGCGGCGTGCCGCGCAAATCAGCGGCGAAGCTTCCACATTATTTCTGGGCGTCGTACGCCCCGGCAGGCTCAGACCAGTTTGAGCGGCTTGGGGTTTTTCAAATCGCTGTAATCGTAAAAGCCCTGACCCGACTTCCGCCCATACAATCCGGCCAGCACCATCCGTTTCAACAACACCGGCGGGGCGAAGCGTTTCTCTTTGAACTCGTCGAACATGATGTTGGCGATGTAATAGATCGTGTCCAGGCCCACGAAATCGGCCAGCGTCAGCGGCCCCATCGGATGGCCGCAACCGAGCTTCATCGCGTTATCAATTTCTTCAATCGAAGACAGCCCTTCTTCCAACACGCGGATCGCATCGAGCATATAAGGCACGAGCAGGCGGTTGACGATGAAGCCGGGTTTGTCGGGCGCGGTGACGACCGTTTTGCCGACGGCCTGGCCAAAGGCGATGACCTCTTGAAAGACAGCTTCGTCGGTGAGGATGGTGCGGACGGCTTCGACCAGCTTCATCAACGGGACGGGATTGAAAAAATGCAGCCCCACGAAGCGGCGCTGCCGCGCGGCGCTGGTGGCCGTCATCATCTCGGTGATCGAAAGCGAAGAGGTGTTTGACGCAAAGATCGTCGCGGGTTGGCAGATTTGATCCAGCCTGGCGTAGACCTCGCGCTTGATTGGCAGGTTTTCGATGATGGCCTCGACGATCAAGTCGGCGTCGGCCAGGTCTTCGTATTTGGTCGTGCCGTGCAAGCCTGCGCGCGCGGCGTCTTTTTGTTCAACGGTGAGCGTGCCTTTCTCGGCAAACTTGGCGAGCGATTTCTCGATGCCGTTCAGGCCTTTTTGAATCAGTTCGTCACTGACTTCGACGAGGGTGACTGCGTGGCCGCTGACGGCGGCGATTTGCGCGATGCCTGCGCCCATCAGGCCCGCGCCGAGCACGCCGATTTTTTGGATTGCCATAAGGGATGCTCCTCGGAAAGAGGTAGGACAGACTTTAGTCTGTCCGGGTTTAGGATGGTTTGGGACGGTCTAGGACAGACTAAAGTCTGTCCTACCATTTTTATCTTCGGCCACCGGCAAATAGCGTGGACTGACCTGATAGGCGCGCACAAAACAAATCGTCACTAAGCAAGCACAAGCGGCGGCCAGCGCCAGTTGCCGCAACGTCACGCGTTCGCGGCCCGGCGCCAGGTACGGGATGATAAACGCCAGCCCTGCTCCTGCCAACAGGCCGCCCACATGGATCGAGTTATCAATGAACGGCACCGTGAAGCCGATGAACAGATTGACGGCGATGGCGGGCAGCACGGCGATGGCGAACGAATTGATAAACGTTGCGGGCAGTTCGGCGCGGTATTTGAAACTGAACACGGCCAGCACGCCGAACAGCCCGAAGATCGCGCCCGAAGCGCCGACGGCCAAGGTGTTGGGTCTGCCACTGAGCGCGTGGGCCAACACGCTGCTGAGCAGGCCGCCCAACCCGGCCAGCAGATAGATCAACAGGAAGCGCACCGAACCGTAAAGCCGTTCGACCTGCGGCCCGACAATCGCCAGCGCAAAGCTGTTCGAGAGCAGATGCAGTCCGCTCAAATGCAGAAAGATCGGTGTAACCAGGCGAAAGTATTCGCCGCCCAGCAGCGCCGTGTTGGTCTTCGCGCCAAAGGCCAGCAAGGACGGGCCGTCCACGCCGCGCAACAAGTTTTCAAAGGGCGCGCCCCCGGCCAGCGCAGCCGTCAGCAGATATACCAGCAGATTCGCCAGGAAGAGGGCATAGGTCACCGGCGTTTCGCGCGCGAAGAAGGCGGCCAGGAAGCGGCGTTCGATTTGTGTTTGCGCATTGCGCGCGGCGGTCGAGAGCCGCCGCCTGCCGCAATGCACACACGTTGGTTCGCGGACGGGCGTAGGTTTTTCGCAATGGCGGCAGACTTGAAACGACTGGCTTGCGTTGACGACCGGATGCGGAACGAAGTTGCGGATGGATTGTTTGGGCGCATGTTGGATAAAAGCATTGGCATTCATAAGGGCACTTTCTCAGGGAACTCGCAGTTGAAATCTGTTGGTAATGAACTCGGACAGGATGCGGCGGCGGGATGTGCGGGTTGGGATGTCAGGCGGGATGCGACCGGTGCTGGCGGTCAGCGAGGCGCATTCTACTGGTTGCCCCGAGGCTTTCAAAGAAAATTTTCTTCCGTTAAAAAGCTGAGGTTGTTAGCGCCACAGCCTAGTTTGACCGCTTGCGGCTGTGTGTTGCGTGGGGTAGGAGCGGCTGCTAGACTGTCGCTCCGCTCATCGAACCAAATCAATAACGGTAGCATTTAGAGCATTATGGCAACTGCGCAATCATCATCCGCCGAGACACAAACGGCACCGGCCGCGGAGCCTGCCGGGAAGAAAGTCGGCTCCAAATCAAAACCATTGACCGTCTGGACGGCCGTGGATTTCGTGCTCGATATTTTGAGTTCCGTGCCGTTCGGCTTGATCCTGCTCATCCTGCTGATCTCGGCCTGCATGACCGGGATGCTGATTCAGCAGCAGGAACTGCCGAGCTTCGCCAAGTATTACGCCGAACTGACGCCGGGTGAAAAGATCGTGTATGGGCGGCTGCACTTCTTCGACATCTATCACGCGTGGTACTTCAACGTGCTGCTGCTGCTGCTCAGCCTGACGATCATCCTGGCTTCGATTGATCATTTCCCGGCGGCCTGGAGCTACTTTAAGAAAAAGAAACTGACCGCCTCGCCGACCTTCGCCAAAGCGCAACGCACCAAGGGCGAAGTGGATTTGCCGGGCGTCAATCGCACGTCGCTGGTCGAACGCACGCGGCAGGCTGCGCGCAGCTTGGGTTTCAAGGTCAAAGTCACCGAAGAAGAAACGCGCACGACCGTCTTTGCCGAACGCGGCGTCTGGAACCGGCTGGGCGCGTACTTTGTGCACGTCTCGTTGCTGACGATTTTTGCGGGCGGGTTTATGACCAGCCGCGGCTATACCGGGATGATGCGCGTGGTGCCCGAAAAGCAATCCGACCGGATGATGCAGAGCGTGTTCAACATTGATAACAACGCGATGCTGCATAACTCCGGCATCCGAGAATTGGAATTGCCGTTTACCGTCGAAGGCGTGGACATCCAGCAAAAGCTGATTGATACGAGCAAAGGCATTGACATGCCCAACACCCTGGATTGGATCACCCGCGTGCGCATCCACGACAAAGTGACGGGCAATAAGACCGAAGCGCTGATCCATATGAATCATCCCTTCGACTATCGCGGCTACCGGATGTTTCAAACCAACTGGATCGCGCAGGGCAATGCGCGCACCGTCAAAATCCGCGTGACGCCCGCCACTGGTGTTGAAGCGGGCGGCGCTGCACAAGACATCACGCTCGAACGGAACGGACAAGCGAAGCTGACGGATGGCACCATCGTGCGTTACCGCGAATTCAACCCCGCCTTCACCGTCAATCGCGAAGGCAAAATCGAGATGGCTTCGGGCGATTATGACAATCCGGCGGCGCATCTGGATGTGATCTACCCCGACGGCAACAACCGCGATGTCTGGGCCTTTAACGAAGCCGGGCGGGCGATGGTGGAGCAGGCGCCGTTCCTCAAATCCAAATTTGGCGACACGGGCTCGCTGAGTTTCGTGTTGACCGATTTTGAGAAGGTCGGCATCGCCCACGACATTTCGATTCAGTACGACCCCGGCATCAAGATCGTTTACACAGGTTTCCTGATGCTGTGCCTATCGCTGATGGCCGTGTTCTTCTTTTCGCACCAACGGCTCTGGCTGGTGGTCGAAGAGGGGAAAATTACGCTGGGCGGCGATGCCAATCGCAATCGGCTGGGGTTTGAAGACCGGGTGAAGCGTGTGATGGCCCGCATTCGTGGTGAACAGGAATTGCAAACGGCCAAATAAGGAGGCGTGCTTGCGAAGTTTTACGGCAATAGTGGAAAAATGCGCTGAGACCGGGCTGTATGTTGGCTATGTGCCGGGCTTCCCGGGTGCGCATACCGAAGCGGAAACGCTGGACGAGTTGAACCTGAACTTGTGTGAAGTGATTGAGATGTTGTTGGAAGATGGCACCCCGTGCCGAAACTGAGAGGTGTTCAAATGGGAGCGCGCACATTTACGGCAATGATTCACAAAGAAATAGATTTATATGTGGCGGAATGTCCCGAGGTTGGCACGGTCAGTCAAGGCTACACAGTAGAAGAAGCCGTGGCGAACCTGAAGGAAGCCACCGAGCTTTATTTACAGGAGTTTCCCTTGGTGGAAACTGCGCGGCCGCTGCTGACGACTTTCGAGGCCGCGTATGCCTAAGCTCCCACGCGTCTCCGCACAAAGAGCAGTGCACGCGTTGGAACGCTTGGGCTTTACGCAAGCGCGGCAACAAGGCAGCCACGTCATACTCAAAAACGAACTGCCGAAGGTGAGAGGGGCTGTGTCGTGCCGATGCATAACGAGTTGGCCGCTGGCACGCTTCGAGGGATTTTGAAACAAGCTGGGATCACAGTCGAAGAGTTCATGGAAAACCTGTAGACCCGAGAGATTCTTTTCGCTGGTCTTTCTTGATGGAGGGTTACGATGAGTCAAGCAATCAAAACCATTAACGTCCCAATGCCCGCCGTGCCCGAACTGGTCGCGCCGCGCTTTGGGATCAAAAATTATCTGCCCGCCTTGCTGCCCTTGCTGGCGGCCTTCGCCATGCTGGCCGTGCGCAAGGCCGGCGGGCCGGGCACGACGCCGACCGATGGCACGCTGATCGTCTGGGCGTTGTTGGCCTATATCTTTGCGGCGGCTGCGCTGCTGGTCAATTTCTGGGCCCCGGTGCCGTTCCTGCAAAAGCTGGGATTGTGGGCCGGATCGTTTGCGTTCTTCGCCAATCTGGCCAGTTGGCTGGTGCGCTGGGTGACGGCGGGCGAGCGCGAGAACTGGACGCGCATGACCAACCAGATCACGGGTGAATATCATTCCTGGTGGTTCTTTAGTTACATCCCGCTTACCAATCTGTACGACTATTCGGTTGCGTTTGCGTTCGGCGCGGCATTTGGCACCTTGCTGTGGAGCCAACGTGAGAATGCGCGTTTCGTCGGCGCGCTGTCCTTCCCGCTGATCACGCTGATCCTGTTGCTGGCGGTCTTCATCGGCAATACGTTTATTGACCTGCCGCCGGTGTTGGATAGTTACTGGCGGCCCATACACGTGGGCGTGGCGTCGCTGAGTTATGGCATCGCGCTGGTCAGCTTCGCCATCGCGGTGATGTATCTGATCAAGGACGGCGTGAAGATGGAGGCGATGGGCGTGACCGTCGGCGTCTTTGTGCTGGCGGGTTTTTTGGTGTTCAGCAAAGGCTTCAGCATTCTGACGTTGCAATACACGCTCAATCCGATGCTGCCGAACCTGCGGAGCGAGGTCAAAGGCGTGCGCGTGCCGGTGCCGGGGATGGGGCCGATTTTGATTGTCGCGCTGTTGCTGTTGCTGATCGGCACGATAGGTTTTGCGCTGTATCACTATCGCAATAACGAGGCGGGCAAACGCTTCGGGCATCTGGCCTGGCGTGCGTCCTTGGCGGTGCAGGCCATCGGCATCGGCTGGTTCTTTTACCAGGTCAAGACGGCGGGCAGCGTGGCGGCGGCTATCGGTTCGAATCAGTACCGCGCCTTGGGCGAATGGCTGAGCGGCGAACAAGCGGCGCAGATGTCCGTCGAACAAATGGTGCAAACCGGTTCGCAATGGCTGCAACAAATGGGCGGGAACCTGACGCTTAGTTCGCGCTCCAACCCGGTCGAAGTCGCGGCGCTCATCACGGCGTTTGCGGCGACGGCGTTTATCGCGCTCTTCAGCTTCCGCACCGAAAAGATTCGTGAATCTTTGCCGGCCATCGAACGCATTGACCAGATGGTTTACAAGACGGTCGGCGTCGCCTTCGCCGGCTTGGCGATCCTGTTGGTGACGGGCGCGGTCTGGGCCAACGAATCGTGGGGCCGTTATTGGGGCTGGGACGCCAAAGAAACCGGCGCGTTGGTGGCGTGGCTGTCATACGGCGGCTACCTGCACTCGCGCATGGCGCACGGCTGGACGGGACGGCGCAGCGCCTACTTCGCGCTGATCGGCTTCTTGTTGGTGATCTTTACGTATCTGGGTGTGAGTTACCTGTTGCCGGGGTTGCACTCTTACGCTTAACCGCGCATTGAAGCAAAAACGCCAGGACGCCAGGAGCGCCAAGTTTTCCCAGTGGGTTTGCTTGGCGCTCTTGGCATCTTGGCGAGAAAAGCAATCCAAGGACAAGTGCATGGAGTTCAAGCTTGAGCTTGTTTGGCGCGCGTTGCGCGCCCGGACAGCCTAAAGGCT
>JANOWX010000547.1:0-7396 GCA_031418175.1 Acidobacteriota bacterium
TGCCAATGCATACGGCCGATCCTGCAAAAGTTCGCCCATACTAGACAGGGCGGACGGATTGTTCAAGCGCAAAGTCCGGCGGCGGCTGTGGCTGGGGCGGAATCGGCGCGGCGGATTGGCTGGCGCTCAAGCAAGTTGGAAACGGCGCTAAAACTCAAGACTCTCATACCAAGTCAGCTTAACGGCGGTTTGATCCGCGTCTTTCAGCGTTCATCCGCGGCCAGCCTGCTCCCGATCTTTTCACCATAGCGCACCAGCGTCTCGATGCCTTTGGCAGCATAAGCCGCGATGTCCTCGTCCAGCCGCACAACGCCGGGTTTGAAGAACAGGATGGAAGTCGAGCCGCCGAATTCGAAATAGCCTTTTTCCTGCCCGCGCTGGCACGGCCCGCCTTGGCGCTGGTGTTGCATCATGCGCCCGACGCCGGTCGCGCCGACATCCACGTGAATCACCGCGCCGAAATTGCGCGTGTGCAGCACACAGTATTCGCGCTGGTTTTCGCTGAAGACGGGCAACTGCCGCCAGATTGCCAGCGGATTGACACTCCGGTAAAAGCCGTTGATGACCGTGAGGTGCGACTGCTCACCATCATCAATGTAGCCGAAGCGGTGATAGTCCACCGGCGCCAAACGAAAGATCAGGCACAGGCCGTCCAGGTAATCCACCGCAATATCCGAACGCAACAGTTCGTTGAGCGTGAAGGCGCGGCCCTTGACCGGCAGCACGGTGTCGCGCTTGATTTCATAAGCCAGCAACCGCGCATCGGCGGGCGCGATCAGATGCGCGGGTGTGCGGTCAATCGGGCGCGCCGAGGCTTTGAGCTTGCGAATAAAAAAATCGTTGAACGAGGTGAAAGAATCGAGCGGACGTTCGATCTCGGCGGTGTTGATGCCGTATTGTGCGACGAACTGCTTGATCTTCGGTTTGGTGAACGCGCTGTGCTGCCAGTAAGCATAAAGCGCCGTCGGCCAACGCCGTTTCAGCACCGTTTCGGCCAGCCAAAACCCCACGCGGGTGTCGAACAGGAATTCCATCAACCCTTGCTCAAACACGGCCTCGGTTTCGAGGGCCTGCGTCCGGCGGTTGTAAAGCGGGATGTCATGCATAGGCGTTTATCTACACGCAAGGATAGGGCTGGCGCAAATTCGCTGCGCCTTGGCCGTGCCTTGCTTGATGGATGTGGATGGAGGCGGCTGGCTTGCCTTCCGCGCTGGCCTTCGCCCACAATGCGCGCCTCTTCGCTAACTCAAAAATAAGGCAGCAAGGCAACGTGACAACCAAAGCTGAAGTGATTATTCCCGGCTCAACCATTGGCGTCTTGGGCAGCGGCCAGTTGGGGCGCATGTTCGCCATCGCGGCGCGGCGTATGGGGTACCGCGTGCATACGTTTTCGCCCGCCACCGATACCCCGACCGGCCAGGTCGCTGACGTTGAGATTACCGCGCCTTATGAAGACCTGGACGCGGTGCGCAAGTTCGCCCACAACGTCAATGTCGTCACCTTTGAATTTGAAAATGTGCCCTCCGACACGGTGAGCGCCGCCGCCGAGATCGTGCCCGTGCGGCCCGGCGGCGAAGTGCTGCACATTACGCAGCACCGCTTGCGCGAAAAAACCTATTTGCGCCGTCACAAGTTTCCCGTGACGCGTTTCAAGGCCATCACCTCGCTGTTGGATTTGCAGATCGGTCTGAAAGAATTGGGCTGCCCAGCCGTGCTCAAAACCGCCGGGTTCGGATATGACGGCAAAGGCCAGCTCAAGCTCGAGTCAGTGTCAGAAGCCGCCACCGTTTGGGCCAAAGCGGGCCGCCAGGAATTGATCTTGGAAGCGCTGGTGGATTTCGCGCTGGAACTTTCGGTGGTCGCCGCGCGCGGCAGCGACGGCAGCTTCGTGCATTGGGGCGTGGTCGAAAACGAGCATCACCGGCATATTCTGGATTGCTCGATTGCCCCCGCGCGCGTGTCGCAGGCCGTCGCCGACGAGGCCGTCGCCATCACCAAAACCGTGTTGGAAAAACTCGGCGTGGTGGGCGTGCTGTGCGTCGAATTTTTCCTGACGCGCGCGGGCAAGTTGCTCATCAACGAATTGGCCCCGCGCCCGCACAACTCCGGCCATTTCACCTTCGACGCCAGTGTGACCAGCCAGTTTGAACAGCAACTGCGCGCCGTGTGCGGCTTGCCGCTGGGTTCGACCGCCTTGCTGAAACCGGCGGCGATGGCGAATTTGCTGGGCGATTTGTGGGCGTCGGGCGAGCCGGATTGGGCTGCCGCTTGCGCGTTGCCTGACGTCAAGCTGCATCTCTATGGCAAAGCCGGGCCGCAACCGGGCCGCAAAATGGGGCACCTGACTGCGTTGGCTGAAACCCCGGATGAGGCTTTGGAATTGGTGCGGAAAGCGCGCGCGGAATTAACGGCGCGGCACTTGCAGCTTGGTTAATGGCCGCTGGTTGGAAGCCGAGCCGTGATGCTTTAGACTGCGCACGTTCCGCCAAAACAAAAATTGGCAAGGCCAGTTGAGAACCTGGCCAACTGCACTTGGGAGCAACCACTATGTCGCACGCAACATCGCCTATCGCCGTTGATTTTGCCGCAGCGGTTAAAAACCTGGTCACGGAGGACGACGAGCCCGTGGATAATCTCTTTTCAGCGAAACAGCAACGCCTGCTGGTCAGCACGCTTTACGCCGGTTACACGCCGCCGCCCAACGAAGACACGCTGCCCGACGCTCAACCCGAACCGCGCAAGTTCCTGACGGATGCCAATGTCGGTGTCTTTACCTCGCCGTATTTGCCGCCGCTGGTGCCGGATGCCTTTCTGAGCTTGGATGTCCAGCCGCACCCGGATTGGCAGATGCAAGAGCATCGCGCTTATTTCATCTGGGAGTTTGAAAAACCGCCGGACGTGGTAGTCGAGATCGTCTCTAACCAAGCCGGTCACGAACTGGATGAGAAGCGCAGACGCTACGCCAAAATGGGTGTCACTTATTACGTCGTATTCGATCCCTGGCGCAATTTGAGTAACGAAATCTTGCGGGTGTACGAGCGAGGTTTTGGCAATCGCTACCGCCAGCGCAACGATTTCGCCCTGCCCGAGGCCGGCCTGCAAGTGGCCTTGTGGCAAGGCGTTTTTGAAGACTGGCAAGACACTTGGCTACGTTGGTGTGACCGCGACGGCAAACTAATCGCGACGCCGGAAGAGCGCGCGACTTCCGCCGAAGAGCGCGCGGCTTCCGCCGAAGAGCGCGCAATGCGACTGGCCACGCAGTTACGCGCCTTGGGAGTTGAGCCAGATGCGTTTTGAAGCAGGCGTGTCTTTTTGTCTTTTTGCAAAAACACCGACCGCCGCTTATCCTCCCGGCTTCTTATGATATGAGTAGTCAGCATTTTCATTATCAAAACAGATCAACCGTGCATTCAACCCGCAGCAAGAACGTCAACCTGAGACAACCGCAGTGGCTGCGGATGTCACGCGGCGTGGTGTGCAACGCCGCCGGTCGAACGCCGGTTTTTACTGACAAGGAAGAGCATGGCAGAGCAATTTGATGTCACAGTGATCGGCGCGGGGCCAGGCGGCTATGTCGCCGCCATCCGCGCCGCCCAAGTCGGTTTGAAAACCGCCCTCATCGAACGCGATAAAGACCTGGGCGGCACCTGTCTGTTGCGCGGCTGCATTCCCACCAAAGAGTTGCTGCACTCGGCGCACGTTTACGAACTGTTGAAAGACCCCGCCGAATTCGGTGTCGAAGTCACCGGCGCGACGCTCAATTTCCCGGCGGTGATGCGGCGCAAAAACGCCATCGTCACCAAGCTCTCCAAAGGCGTCGAGTTCCTGATGAAGAAGAACAAGATCACCGTCTTCAAAGGGCAGGGCAAACTGGAAGGCCAGGGCCGCGTGACGGTGACGGGCGCGGACGGCGCGGCGCAGGACGTGCCGACCAGGAACGTCATCATCGCTACCGGTTCAGCCGTGCGTCTGTTGCCGGGTCTGACGATTCAAAATCCGCGCATCGTGACCAGCGATGAGTTGCTCGACTTTCAGCACGTGCCCAAAAGCATGGTCGTGCTGGGCGCGGGCGCGGTCGGCGTCGAATTCGCTTCGGTCTTCAACCGCTTCGGCAGCGAGGTGACCGTCATCGAAATGCTCGACCGGTTGGTGCCCATCGAAGACGAAGAGACCTCGAAAGAATTGCAGCGCGCCTTCCGCAAACGCAAGATCAACGTGCTGACCAGCACCAAGTTTGAAAGCTGCACGGTCAATGCTGACGACGTGACGATCAATTACACCGACAGCAAGGGTAAGCCAGGGACGCTCACCGCCGAGACGCTGCTCGTCGCGATTGGCCGTCGCCCGGTGACGGATGGACTGGGCCTGGAGAATACGAAGTGCGAGGTCGAGCGCGGCTACATCCGGGTGGATGAATTCATGCGCACCGCCGAGCCAAATGTTTACGCCGTCGGTGACGTAGTGCCGACGCCCTGGCTGGCGCACGTCGCGTCGAAGGAAGGCTGCGTGGCCGCCGAACACATCGCCGGGCGCAATCCGCGTCCGATCAACTACAACCTGGTGCCGAATTGCACCTACTGCGAACCCGAAATCGGCAGCGTTGGCTTGACCGAAGCGAAGGCGAAAGCGGCGGGCTATGAGGTGAAGGTCGGCAAGTTTCCCTTTTCGGCGCTGGGCAAGGCGATGATCCTGGGCGAGACCGAAGGCTTCGTCAAAGTGATCGCCGATGCGAAGTACGACGAAGTGCTGGGCGTGCACATGATCGGCCCGCACGCGACCGACTTGCTGGCCGAGGCTTGTGTGGCGATGGGCTTGGAAGCGACGGCGGCAGAGTTCGGCCACATCATGCACGCGCATCCGACGCTGAGCGAGGCCGTGATGGAGGCGGCGGAAGCGGTGCATGGGATGGCGACGAGTATTTAGCTTTGAGGGTAGGACGAACTTTAATCTGTCCGGTAGGAGGTATGCTATGGCAGTTAAAACAGTGAAGGCCGGTAAAGCTGGCAAGGCCGTGAAACCGGAGCGGAATGGGCGGCCTGCGGTGAAAGGCAAACCGGTGAAAAGCAGCAAAGAGTTGGATTACGAAGCTTTGCTGACAAAGATTGAAAACGATCCGAACGCACCGCCGATTGCGAAAATAGCGGCCGCTTACGCGCGGGAACGCGATAAAAGCGGCGAACCTTATTTGACGATTGAGCAAATCTTCGAGCAATTGGGACGGCGATTCTGATGGCAATCCTTACCTATCTTGATGCCAATTGCCTGATTGCCGTGGCGGATGCTGAACCGCAGCGCCGCGCAAAGGTGCAAGCCTTGCTGAGCGACCCGCGCCGCTCATTCATTTACAGCCCGTTCATCACGCTCGAAACGCTCTCGTTGGCGATTCACTACCGCAAAAAGGCGAAGGAGCAGTTCTTTCGCCAATACCTCAATCAGTGCGCGTTTAGCTCTGACAACCTGAGCGAGATTGTGCGTGAAGCGCACCGACAGGCTGCAAAGATACGGCGTGGCAAGCGTTGATGCCTGCCACCTCGCCGCCGCCATCGTCGTTTCGGCGGCTGAGTTTTATACGTTCGAGAAAGCGACCAAACCGATGTTTCGCACGCAGGAAATCAAGGTCATCTCATTGCTGTGAGCGTGGCTGAATCAGGCGCGCAATTATATTGTTAAAGGGAAAAGAGGAGAAGCGAATGGCTACAGATGTCGTGATGCCCCAGATGGGCGAATCCATTGCCGAGGGCACCATCGTCAAATGGTTGAAGAAGGTCGGCGATACCATCGGACGCGATGAACCGCTGTTGGAAGTTTCGACCGACAAGGTGGACACCGAAGTCCCCGCGCCGGCGGCCGGTGTGTTGCTGGAAATTTTGCATCAGGAAGGCGAGACCGTGGCGGTCAACGCCGTGCTCGCGCGCATCGGTGAAGCGGGCGGGGCGACGGCTCCGGCTCCCGCTCCCGCAGCAGCGGCTCCCGCGCCGGAACCAGCACTTGCGCCCGCCGCGCCGGTTACGCCTGCGCCTGCCGCGCCGGTTGCGCCTGCCGCGCCGCCCGTGCCGCCAGCAGCGGATGCGGCTGAAGACAAAGCCAAAGTCCGTTCATCGCCGCTCGTTCGCAACATCGCGCGCGAACACGGCGTGAATTTGGAAGCGGTGCCCGGCACCGGCTTGGGTGGCCGCGTTACCAAGGACGACATTCTGAATTTCATTGAGCAGGGCAAAGCGGCCCCCGCAGTTCCCGCCGCCGCTCCGGCAGCGCCCGCGCCAGTTGCCCCGCCCGCGCCCAAACCCCTGCCGCCAGCCCCCGCCGCGCCCGCCTTTGCGACCGGTGACCGCGTGACGGTCGAGCCGATGAGCAATATGCGCAAGCGCATTGCCGAAAACATGCTGGTCAGCCGCCGCACGTCAGCGCACGTGACGACCTTCTTCGAGGCGGATTTCACCAACATTGCGCGCTTGCGCGAGCGTGTCAAAAAACAGTTCGAGGCGCAGCACGGGACCAAGCTCACCTTCCTGCCTTTCGTCATCAAGGCCACGCTGGACGCGCTCAAGGCGCTGCCGGTCGTCAACGCTTCAGCGGACGGCGACACCATCGTTTACAAACACGATTACAACATTGGTATCGCCGTCGCCCTCGAATGGGGCTTGATCGTGCCGGTCATCAAACAGGCCGACATGCTCAGCATCAGCGGCTTGGCGCGCGCTTCGCAAGACCTGGCGAACCGGGCGCGCGGCAAGCAACTCAAACCCGACGAAATCAGCGGCGGGACGTTCTCGATCACCAATTTCGGCTTGTACGGCGGCTACACCGCAACGCCGATCATCAACCAGCCGCAGGTGGCGATCCTGGGCCTGGGCGGCATCCACAAGAAACCGTGGGTGATCGAAACGCCGGATGGTGACGCGCTGGCGATTCGGCACATCGGCGTGCTGAGCCTGTCATTCGATCATCGCATCATTGATGGCGCGGTGGGCGATCAGTTCCTGGCGCACATCAAGCAGACGATTGAAACGACCGACTTTTCGGCGCTGCTGTAAATAGACTTGTTGCGCTGAAAAATACCTGTAAATCAGGGCTTTGAACAAAGACGAGCGAGTTTGAAAACAGAGCTAAAACAACGCAAAGTTTCAGATTCCGCCCAAATCCATTAATTGTGTCTAGCTAAGCGATAACGCTGAAAATAGCTAAGCTGTTGATTCTAAACACCGCAACAACTCTAATGTCAGGCTCGTTCTCTGCTACGTAACTCGCAAATGGGTTATCGCTAAAGTTTAATCTGTCAAAAAGCTTGCTCATTTCTTTCCCTCATTTGATCTTCTGTCACGACTTGGCACCTTGAACGTTTGGATGCGCCTGCTTCATAGCAGACACACTGCCAACCACCCATTCGTTCGTGTAT
>JANOWX010000548.1:0-20876 GCA_031418175.1 Acidobacteriota bacterium
GCCTCCTCCCAATGCGTGTCGCCATCACTGGTACGTGCGAGTTGTTGCGCGACTTGCTGCGCCAGCGATGTCGCGTCGGCGTTTCGCCCGGCCAGCCGTAACATCGACGCCGCATTGATACGCGCGTGCAGACTTGGGTATAGTTGATCAGCATGTCGATAGGCGCTGATTGCTGTGTTGAGCGCGGCATCGCTGCCGGTCTCGACGAAAGTGTCTTTCGCTACACGTCCGGCCAGGCTTTCAATATCCGCTGCGAGCGTGGCATTCGTGGTGGCCGCTGCACGCAGCTTTTCGATCATCCGCGCTGCCGTGCCCGGTGCACCTGCACGCGCGCTGGCCAGCGCGTACAGGTAGCCTAGCTGAACTGCCTCACCGGCAAGTGTGTCAACCGCGCGCAAGGCCTCATGCGCGTGATCGACGGCCGCGAGATTCTGTGACGTGGCGAGCAGGTCACGGACTTCACGGATGTCTTCAGTGAGCGCGACAGAGGGCGGCAATTTTTGGTGCCTTGCGGTGACTATTTGAAATGCTCAATCTTGACATAACTGAATTCTGCCTTACGCTTGCCATGACCTGTGAATGACAGCCGCTTGGATGCAGGATTCCACTGCATCGGTTTTTCGGTGTAGGGATCCATCAAGCCGGGGCCGGCGGCCGCAACGAGAGAAGCGACTCTGTCGGGCGCGGCGCCAACTTCAATGACGCGCCGTTGCAGATCGAGCAGGCGGGTGTAGCCGATGAGATCATCCACGCGAAAGGCGTACTCAAAAAAACTGGGCGTGTGGCCCGCATTAAGGATTCGACCAACGGGGTTATAGAAAATGTCGCGCGGCGAAAAACGCAGGGATTATGCACTTGACGCGCTCAGGTAGGCTGAGTGTACCAATCTTGCTTGTTTCGATTTAGAAGGTTTGGCCGCAGAAAGACGCTGATCTAAACCGGCAGCCAACGGCAATCATCTGCGTTTGTCTGCGCAAATCTGCGGCTTGCCACCAAGCTGAGCAAAGATTCTGATTGAGCCGCGGCGCCGTTGTGTAGTATCCATGACGCGCATTCCCGCCTGCTTGAACAATCCGGTTTGGACAATTCGTTATTGCGCTGGGGAGGATTTGATGGTGAATGCTGTGTCGGTGAGAAACGAGGAGCGGATCAATCGTTTACTGAGCGGCGAACGTGTGCGCGGTTGGTGCGGCGTCGTGTTGGTGGTGTATCTGGCGCTCATTACGGTTTCGTTTGCGACGGCGGTGCGCAATCAGGGACAGACGGTTTTTGGCACGACGCTGGGCGCCGATTTCCCGGCGTTTTATGTGGCCGGCAAGATCATCAACGAACACGGCGCGGCGCGGCTTTACGACCGCGCCTTGCAGTGGCGGATTTATCACGAACTGTTTCCGCGCGAAGACTCCGAGGCGATGTTGCCTTATTTGAATGCGCCGTTCTTTGCATTGCCGTTCCCCTTGCTGGCGCGCTTGCCCTATGCCTGGGCCTATCTGGGCTGGTTCGTCATCACGCTGGGCTTGTATCTGGCGGGCTTCACGCTGTTGTGGCGCGCGTTGGAGGAGGGCTTGCCAGCAACGGCGTATCGCACGGCGCTGATCGTGGCCTTATCGTTTATGCCCTTCCTGGTCGAATGCGTCGCGGGCGGGCAGACCTCGGCGGTTGGCTTTTTTGCCTTGGCCTTGGCCGTCGTGTTGGAGCGGCGCGGGCAATGGTTTTGGAGCGGCGCGATGCTGGCCTTGTTGCTTTACAAGCCCACGCTGCTGGTGCTGCTCGGCCCGATGGTATTGCTGACGCGGCGCTGGCGCACGCTGGCCGGCATGGCGGCGGGCGGCGCGGGGCTACTGGCGCTATCGGCGCTGACCTTGAGTTTGGAGGTGACGCGCGGCTGGTTCCAGACGCTGCTGGGGTTTGCGCAACTTTCGACCAGCGGCGCGGCGGGCGCGGCGTCAGGCTTGCGAATTTGGAAATACGTTGACGTGAACGCCTTCGCGCGCGCCTGGTGGGGCGGTAACGCGCCGCTGCGCTGGTTGACGGTCGGCGTCGCGGTCGCGGCCTTTTTACCGCCGCTGGTAAAAGCCTGGTGGCCGCGCGGTGCGCACACCATGGAAAGCCGGGAAGCCGACTGGGCGCTGGCGATTGCATGGACGCCGGTGTTGAATGTGTATTTGGGCATTTACGACGTCACTTTGCTCGTGGTCAGTGCGGTGCTGCTGGCGGCGTGGCAGTTGCGGCAGGGCGGCTTGCGCGTGGAAACGAAGGTGCTCTTCCTGCTGCTTTACGTGACGCCGTGGATTGCGCAGCCGGTGGCCAAGGCGACGGGCCTGCAAGTATTGACGGTGTTGCTGGCGGCGTTTGGGTTGTATGTGTTGCGGTGGCGGCAGGCGGAGCAGGAGGAAAGAGCGGCGGTGCAGTTGGAGTTGAAGCCAGTCTAAATCAGAACAACCAAGAGTGGGACAATGCAAACCACGGGGACACTGGGGGGCACGGGGAAGATCAATAACCATCGGCTTCCCCGTGCTCCCCGTGGTTGGTTCCTGTGTCCCAATCTTGGTTGTTCCGATTTAGCCGTTGTGCCAGGCGCTGAGCAAATGGGTGGTTTCGTGCGACGCGGGGTTCATCTCGTGGCCCTCCTGCAAGTCTGTGGCGGCGGTTTGCCGCGCTCATTCACCAAGCCGCAATGCGCGGCTGAAAGCGGATCACCAAGCGCGATTTTTTTTGCGCCTGAAAGCGCGCTTGCGCTAACCCGTATTGCGCATGCCCGCCGCGATGCCATTGATCGTCAACAGAATCGCGTAAAGCAGTTTGTCCTGTTCCGCAGCCTTACCCGCACGTTTGCGCGCCAGCAATTCAACCTGCAAATAACTCATCGGGTCAACATACGGATTGCGCACGGCAATCGAACGCCGCAGCACCGGGGCATTGTCGAGCAATTGCTTTTCGCCGGTGATCTGCAAAACGACGCGGCAGGTGCGTTGGTATTCGGCTTCGAGCAATTTGAACAGCCGCCGCCCCAGCCCGCGTTCCGGCGTGCGCGCCGCGTATTGGCGGGCGATGGGGAAATCGGCTTTGGCCAGCGTCATTTCGATGTTCGAGAGCGTGCTGTGAAAGAAGGGCCAGTCGCGGTACATCGCGCGCAACAGTTCCAGATGGCGCGCGGGATCGCTTTGAATAAAGCTTTCGAGCGCCGTGCCCACGGCCAGCCAGCCGGGCAGCAGGTGACGGCTTTGCGTCCAGCCGAAGACCCAGGGGATGGCGCGCAGGTCGTCAATGCTTTGCGAGCCGCTTTTGCGTTTGGCCGGGCGCGAACCGATGCGCAGGTGCTGCAACTCTTCGACGGGGGTGGCCTGCGTGAAGTATTCGTAAAAGCCCGGCGTCTCGCGCACCACGCGGCGGTAGGTTTCAAAGGCTGTTTGCGAAAGCTGCTCCATCACCGCTTGCCACTGCGCCAGTTGGCGCGGGTTTTTTTCAGAATGCGGCAAGCTGGCCGCGATGACCGCCGAGATGTTTAGTTCCAAACTGCGTTGCGCGATTTCGGGCAGGCTGTATTTGGACGAAATGACTTCGCCCTGCTCAGTGATCTTGATGCGGCCGGCGACGGTGCCGGGCGGTTGGGCCAGAATGGCTTCGTGACTGGGGCCGCCGCCGCGTCCGACCGTGCCGCCGCGTCCGTGAAAGAGCCGCAATTCGACGCCGTGTGCCCGCGCGACTTCCCAGAGCCGTTCCTGCGCCTTAAACAACTCCCAGCTTGAAGTAAGGATGCCGCCGTCCTTGCTGCTGTCGGAATAGCCGATCATCACTTCCTGCAAATTGCCCTGCGCGGACAACAAGTCACGATAGACCGGATGCGCGAAGAGTTGCGCCAGCACGCCCGGCGCGTTGCGCAGGTCTTCGATCGTCTCAAACAAAGGCGCGACAGCAATGCGGAATGCGGATTGCGGATTGCGGATTGATTCGCTTTCGATTCCGCATTCCGCATTCCGCATTCCGCATTCGACCAGGCCGGCGTGTTTCGCCAGCACCAGCACGGCCAGCAGGTCGCTGACGGTGCGCGTCATGCTGACGATGTAGGTGCGCAGACAGCCGGGGCTGATCTCATCCAGCGCGCGGCGCATGACGCGAAAGACGTTCAGGGTTTCGGTGGTCGCGGCGCTGTAATGATCGTCCGAACCGACCAGCGGGCGCGGGGTTTGCAGTTCCTGCGTCAGCCAGGCGAGGCGCGCGGGTTCAGCCATGTCCGCGTAAGCCTGCGCCAGGCCGAGGCGCGCGGTGATTTCGTTGAGCGCGGCGCTGTGGCGTTCGCTGTGCTGGCGCAGGTCGAGCGTTGCCAGATGCAGGTCGAAGGTCGCCACCTGCCGCAGCAAACGTTCGGTGCCGAGCGCGGCGTAGGCCGATTGATTTGCGCGCAAGCTGTCGCGCACCAGCCGCAAGTCTTCGTAAAGTTCCTGCCCCGTGCGGTAAACGTGCGTGTGTTCGGGCGTGAGTTTCAGGCGTTCGATGATCGGCAAACCGGGCCGGATCGAAATCAACGCGGCTTCACCGTCTGAAGCTGAAGTCACGCGCAAGGCGTCGGCCAGCGCTTCGTTGCGGTTCAAGGTCTGTTCCAGCCGCCGGTAAACATACGAGAGCTTTTGCCGGTAAGGCTCTTCGGCGTTGCGCCGCCGCACGCGTTCGGCCAATTCGGGCAGCCGCGCGGCATCGTCTGCAAGCGACGCCAACAGCGCGGGCGCGGCGGTCGTGAAGCGCGACGATTCGCTCAAGCGGCGGCTGAGCGCGGCGACGCTCGCCAGGTATTTGCGTAGCGCCAGCCGCTGTTGCAGCAGCAAGGTCTCCCACGTCGTTTCGGGCGTGACATTCGGATTGCCGTCGCGGTCGCCGCCGACCCACGAACCGAAGCGCAACGGTACGCGTTCTGTCGCTAACGTCACGCCGGGGAAGTGTTGCGCCAGGCCGCGTTCCAGTTCTTCCAACAAACTCGGCACGGTTTCAAACAGCGTGGCGTCGAAGTAGTAGAGCGTGTTGTTGACCTCGTCGAGCACGGTCGGTTGGGTGTGGCGCACTTCGTCGGTTTGCCAGACGGCTTCGACCTCGGCGGCCAGTTGCGTGTGCAATTCGCGGCGTTGGCGTGCGGCCAGATGTTCTTGGTCAAGCGCGGCTAGCAAGTCGGCCAGGCGGCGGTGCTTTTCGAGCAGTGTGCGGCGCGCGGCTTCGGTCGGATGCGCCGTCATCACCGGCACGATTTCCAAGCGGTCGAGCACGGCTTGCAAATCCTGCGGACGCACGCGCTGCCGCGCCAATTCCCGCAGCGTGTCGGCCAGCGAACCGCGCTGCGGCTGTTCAGGCGTGTGCAATTCGTAATAGCGTTTGCGGCGGATGCGGTGGTGCTGTTCGGCGATGTTGGCGAGTTGGAAGTAAACCGAAAAGGCGCGAATCACGCCGATGGCGTCATCCAGGCTTAGTCCGTGCAACAAGCGTTTGAGTTGGCGTTCAACGGCAGGCGCTTCACTCGCGCGCAGTTGTTTGCACAGCGCACGTACGCGCTCTTCGGTTTCAAACAGATTTTTGCCGCCCAGGCGTTTGAGCGTCGCGCCCAGCAAATCGCCCAGACGGCGAATGTCATTGCGCAGCGGCGCGTCTTTGTCCGCCAGCGGTGTCGCCAGTGGTGTTGCCAGCGGTATTAGTGGATTGGCTTTCATGCGGCGGCATCATAACGTGGCGGTTGGCGGGAAGGCGAGGTTGGGTACCTGGGTACGCACCGCGCGCCATCCGCAGGGAATCCATTGTAGAATGCCCGCCGTCGCCCATTCACATCTGCCGGTTTTCAAAAGGAAGTAAGCCTATGAAGTTGTCGCGCCATTCCCTCGGTTTGCTGTTGAGCCTGTCGTTATTGCTCATTTGCGCCGCCGTTTTCTTTGCGCAGGGACGCCCGCCCCAGCCCGGCCCGCAACCGCCCTTGCGCCGCACGCGCCCGGCGGTCTCGCTCAACGCCGAACTCGCCACCGCTATCAATGAATTGCTCAAAGAAGAGCCGCTCGCGCCTGAAGCAGACACTGCGGCAGACAATGCCTACCCGACGGCAGACGGCGCGCCAGCCAAGCCGCCCGCTGACGATGCGCCGTTGACAGCCTTGATCGAGTATTGGCAGTCACAGCCAATCATCCCAGACGGCCCGCGCCCGTCAGAAAAAACCGCCCAGCGTTTGTTGGAAGCCATCGAAGCGCGTCCGTGGCTGCTGAACCAACTGCTCGATAAATTGCCGGTGAATGATGAGACGGCCGAACGGCTTTACCGGCTCTACCAACAAGCGCCCGATGACAAACCCGATGACAAAGATGATGACGATCGTTGGAAGAGCGGTTTGCAACAATGGCTGCGTTTCAACAGCCGTTACTTTTTGGCTGAGTTGTTGGAAGCGGCCAAACAGGAAGGCGCGGAATCCGGCAATGATCCGTTTGCGCTGGATGCGCTGGCGCGGCTGGATTGGGAGCGGGCCAAGCCGCTGTTGTTGGCGCAACCCGAAAATCCTTTCGCGGTGGCGGTGCTTTATAAATACGCCGTGCGCGCGGGCGCTACGGCGCTGGCCGAAAAAGTCCGCGCGCAATTGCAGGCCATCGTGGCTGACCGCGAAGCCGCCGAGCTGCGCATGTTCGCCTTGCAAGCATTGGTCGAGAGCGACTGGAACGGGCAGGCGGAATGGCTGGCCGGACTGTTTGCCGATACGTCGTTGACCGGCGTCAATCCTGAACGCAAAGAAAAGCGTGCGGCGCGTCCACGGGCGCCGCTTAAAGAGGGCGCCGTTGGATTGGTGGATGTGGTGGAAGAAGCTGGCGAGCGCGCGGAAAATTATCTGGCCCCGCTGCTCTTCAGCCAGCCCAAAAAGCTGCTGCCCATTGTGCAAAAACTGGTCGGCGACCGTGACCGCAATGTGCACAACGCGGCGGTGGATACGCTGACGCAATTCCTGTTTGCGCAGCGGCAGGCCGGCGAACAGGCTGCCGCCGAGGCCGCGCGCGCGTTGTTGCCGTGGCTCGACAATCCCGCTTGGGCCGATGGCTCGCAACGTGAAGCGCTGATCGGCGCGCTGCCCGATTTGAAATTGCCCGAGAGCGCCAGCGGTTTGTTATGGGTGCTCGACAATGACGAAGACGAGTCGTTGCGCGCGCTGGCGGCCGAGACGCTGGGCAAGTTGAAATTCCAGGCCGCCGCCCCAGCCATCCGCCGCGCGCTCGACCGCGAGAAAGATGAAGAGTTGCGCCAGCGCCTGGTGACCGCGCTGATGCTTTGCGGCGGCATCTCTGACGAAGAAGCGGCGGCGGCCATCGAAGCGTTTGCGCGCAAGCTGGTTGCGCCCATCGGACTGGCGCAGATCGAAGCGATCCGCAAAGGCGAAGAGGCCGCGCCCTTGCCGCTGCAATTGAGCATTGGCCGCATTCTCAGCGATAGCGATGCTATTCCGTGCCCGGAAGGGTTGGCCGCACGGCTGTTCGCGCGCGTCAAAGCCTTGCGCAAGACTCAGCCCAACGTGGCCAAAGAGATTCTCAGCATCGTGCAAGGCGTGCCGCTGCCGCTGGCCTACCAATTCCTGGCCGAGCGCCTGGGTGAGGGCTGGCTGGATGTGGAGGCGCTCAAGCTGGCGTTGGATAGTGCTGCCGAATTGCGGCAATACGCGGGCAGCGAACTGTTCCCGCTGATTTCGCAGGGCGGTCACGCGGCGGGCGTGGCGGCGGTGTTGTTGAATGACGCGGCGTGGCAGACGGCTGTCTTGCGGGGCAAGGATGCCAAGGCGCAGTTGGCGCTGCTGGCCGCCGCGCGCTATGTGCGCACGGCGTTGCCGGTGGATTTGGTCGCGCCCTTGCTGGTGGATAAAACCTTGGGGCCAGCGGCGGAAAGTTTTTTGATTGTGGAAGACAGCACGCCGGCGCGGCGGCTGGTGTGGGCGCGGCATCCGGGCGAGGCGTTGATTCTGGGCGAGCAATATCCGCGCGGAGAATCCATGGGTAGTTTAGAGCTGTTGGCCGCGCGTGAAAAAGCCGCGCGGCAGGCGCTCAAGGATGGCGCCGCCGACGAGCTTTTTGCGCTTTACGGCGAGGCGCAAGATAAGCTCAACGTTGAAATCCGTCTGCGCAAAAGCCGCGCGCAACTGCGGCTGTTCACCGATCCCAATGTCTGGCGCGCGCGCGACTTGAGCAACAGCGAGTTGATTGAATTGCAAACGCTGGCGGCGCGGCCCGAAGTCGCCGACCTCAAACCCGAGACGCCGCTCGGCGGTTATCAGGAAAGCTTCGCCGAGTTTGTGCGCGTCAACAAAGACGGCGGTTACCGCGTGGTGCTGGAAGGGCGGAAGTCCGCGCCCCCCACGCTCAATGACGCCAGCTTGCACGAACAACTGTCCGAGTTGTTTTACCGTTTCAGCAAAGCGGGCACATACGAGACGCATTACGCCATCGAAGCGAAACTGCCCGGCGTCGAGGTGCTGTTTGCGGATGAGACGCAGCAGGTTTTTGCGGTTTGTCAGGAAGGCGGGGAAACGCTGGTGCTGGCGGGCGCGCCGTTCAACCAACGTAGGCCGGTCAAAGAAGGGCCGCATTGGCGACTATTCAAAGAGGGGCAGTTAGGCAGTGCGGTGAATGCGCCGGAAATTTTCAGCGAATGGGAGCAAATAGATGCCAGTTTCAGATTCCTGATGTTGGCTCCCCCACGCGGGGACGATGTATCAGGACTGCCCCTGCAATTTCTGCGGCGGTCGCTTGAAATGTCGAAGACCCTGAGCACGGATACGCGCCCGGCCAACGGCTTGGGTGAATTCCTGATGTCACTCAGCACGCCCGATCAAAAATGGGTCGTCGGGATTGAATTCGATCAAAAGCGCGGCGACCGCCGGTTGCTGCGCCGCAACACGCAAACCGGCCAGCAATTCGAGGTGCGCGCTGACAAAGGCGACAACCACGAGCCACTGATGCCGCTGAAGTATCTGGAAGCAGCAAACAAAATGTTGCTGGTGCGCGCGGAGTTCCTGGGCGCTGCCAATACAAACGCGGCCTACTACTTGCTCGATCCTGCCAGCGGCGTGTTGCAACCGGCCAAAGGCGAGTTCCGGCCCTTGCAGGATCAAGCGCTGCGCCCCTTACAACCCACCGGCAAGCCGCACGAGTTCTGGGCCGTCATCAGTGAGCAGGAACAGAGTCGTGTGGGCCGCTACGATGAACGCGCCTTCACGTTCACGCCCATGCTGGTGGTGCCGGGACTGCCGTTGCGCAGCGCCGATGTCTGGGTGGACGATGCGCGCGGCAAAGTCTGGCTGACGTACAAGGGGCATTTGCTGCGCCTGCCGTTGCCAGCGCCGGGCAAGTGAGCTACAAAACGCGCGCGCAAACAAAAGAATGTTAGCCGCAGATAAACGCCGAGCGACGCGGATTGGCACCTGGGAGCGCAGGCATCCTTGCCTGCAATAAAAGAAGTCGCGTAGCTTCCTTATCTCCGTTGTCGGCCTATTTTTGATGAGGGAAAAGGCATGCTGCGCGGCTTTTCTCATGGCAGGCAAGGATGCCTGCGCTCCCAGGCTGATCCGCGTTTTTCTCGTTCATCTGCGGCGCAAACCAGCTTGAGGCAAGCACTGATGAAACCTCGCATCGCAATGTTTTTTACCGGCGGCACGATCTCGATGCGCCTCGATCCGCGCACGGGCGGCGCTGTGCCCGCGCTGTCGGGCGAAGAGATTCTGGCCGCCGTGCCGGGCATTCATGAATTGGCCGGCTTCGATTTGATCAACTTCGGGCGCTTGCCGGGGCCGCACGTGACGCCGGCGTTGATGCTGGACTTAGCGCGCGACGTGCGGGCTAAACTCGCCGACGAAGCCATTGACGGCGTCGTCATCACGCACGGCACCGACACGCTGGAAGAGACGGCCTATGGTTTGGACTTGCTGTTGGATTCACCCAAGCCGGTCGTGTTTGTCGGCGCGCTGCGCAACAGTTCGGAGTTGAGCTGGGACGGCCCGGCCAATTTGCGCGCGGCGGTGCGCGTGGCGGCGTGTTCTGACGCCCGTGATTTGGGCGTGCTGGTCGTGATGAACGAAGAGTTGCTCGCCGCGTTTGAAGTCACCAAGACGCACACCGAAAAGACCGACACCTTTCAGAGCCGCGATTTCGGGCCGTTGGGCTTGGTGGACAAAGACCGCGTCATCGTGATGCGCAAACCCGCGCGGCGCGAGCACATCTTCACAGACCAAATCGAAGAGCGCGTGGACATCATCAAAATGTACAGCGGCGCGGATGGCCGCTTTATCAACTTCGCGCTTGACGACGGCGCACGCGGGCTGGTGATCGAGGGGCTGGGGCGCGGCAATGTGACCGTGGCGGCAATGGGCGCTATCGAGCGCGCGGTGGGGCAGGGCATTCCGGTGGTGATCACGTCGCGTTGTCCGCGCGGGCGTGTGTTGGACACTTATGCGTATGAAGGCGGCGGGCGGCAATTGACGGGGCTGGGCGCGCTTTTGGGCGGCTTGCTGCCGAGTCATAAGGCGCGCATCAAGCTGATGCTGGCGTTGGGCGCGGGGTATGAATTGCAAAAAATCAGAACGCTCTTTGCGACAGAGGGTGAATAATGGCGGCGCAGGCCGAGAAAGGACGCATTGATGGACACTGAAAAATTGCAAGAATTGATTTTGTTTATCGCCAATCATCCAAACGTAACAGACCTGGGGCTGACCAAGCTTTACAAGCTGATCTACTTTGCCGACGTGGAATGCCTGCGCGCGTTAGGGCAAACCGCGACCGGTTCCGAATACATCAAGTACGAACATGGACCGGTGCCCAGCCGTGGCGAAAAGCAATTGAAGATGTTGCGCAAGGCTGGCGCACTGGTGACGGTCAAAGAGCCATATGGCGCCTACTTTATCGAGCGCGTCATTGCGAAAGAGGGCGGCGCGCCAAACGTTTTCTTGCCACAGGAGTTGCAGGTGCTTGAGCACGTTTGCCAGCGGTGTGGCAATCAGACTGCCAGTTACTTGTCAGAGTTGAGTCATCTCGAACCGGCCTGGCATTACGCGCAATTGCACGACAAACTGGCTGCGGAGTTGATGGCTTACGGCTATGAGGAAGAGGCGGCGTGCTTATAAGAAGTCCGCCGGATTTCTCTGGTTTCCTTGTTGGTCTTGAGACGATATGCTGAATGCCAAAATTCAAACGAGGTGATTTTATGAGTCTGCCAACCATTAACATTGAAGTCGGTCAGGAGACAGCCCGGTTGCTCAGAGCACGCGCGTCCGCGCGCAAGCTGTCGCTGGATGAATACCTGCGCGCGATGGCCGAATTGGATCAGCTTCCGGCGCGGAAGACACTCGATGAAATCCTGGCGCCATTCCGCGCCGAAGTTGAGGCCAAGGGTTACACCGAAGAAGCCCTTGACCAACTTTTCACCGAGGCCAGGAAAGAGGTCTTTCGCGCGAAGCATCCCCAAGCGTAAGCATGGCAAAACCAGAAACGCCGCGAGTCGTGTTGGACTGCAATGTCATGCTCGTGGCGGCTGCCAAAGAGAATAGCATGGCGGCGGCTTGCCTTTGGCTGGCGCGTAGCGGCTACGTGCGGCTCTATCTTTCCCGGCCAGTGCTCGAAGAAATCGAAGACGTGCTCAATCGTCCCGGGATTCGGCGGACATTTGACAGGCTGACGGATGAACTGGTCAAAGACTTCCTGGCGCAACTGCGAGAAGTGGGGCAACTGGTGCGCCGTGTGCCGCATAAATTCATCTACCCGCGCGACAAAGACGATGAGCCATACGTCAACCTCGCAGGCGCAGTCGGTGCGCATTACATCGTCAGCCGCGACAAAGACCTGTTGAGCCTCAACACCGGCCACTCGGACGAATGCCGGGAGTTCCGTCAACGCTTCCGCCCGCTAAAAGTGATTGAGCCGCTTGATCTGCTGCGCATCGTCGCCCTGGCGCGAAACCTCAGCGTCACGGAACTGCGCGCGGAACACGAAGCCAGTCACTGACCTCGCCTTCACGTTCACACCAACTGATTCCGAATCGCGTAATGCGTCAACTCGGCATTGGACTTCATCTGCATTTTGTCGAGGATGCGGGCGCGGTGTGTGCTGACGGTTTTGACGCTCAGGTTGAGTTCGCCCGCGATGTCGCCGACCGTCTTGCCCGAAGCGATCAGGCAAAGGATTTGGTATTCGCGGTCAGACAGCAATTCGTGCGGCGCTTTGTCGCTCTTGCTGTCAAAGGCCATTGCCAGGTGTTCGGCGACGGTGGGGCTGATGTATTTGCCGCCGCTCAGGACTTTGCGGATGGCCGTCAGCAATTCTTCGGGCGCGCTATCTTTGCTGAGGTAGCCGGCGGCGCCGGCTTTGAGGGCGCGCACCGCGTATTGGTCTTCCGGGTACATGCTCAGAATCAGCACGGGCAGTTTTGGGAACTCGCGTTTGAGGTCTTTGAGCGTTTCGAGGCCACCGCGTCCCGGCATGTGAATGTCGAGGACGATCAGTTCCCATGGGTGCTGGCGCGCCAACGTCAGCACTTCCTGGCTGGTGGTGGCTTCGCCCACGACGGCCAAGTCGGGGGCGGCGGTGACGATCTGTTTCAGGCCGCGGCGCACAATGGCGTGGTCGTCGGCGATCAGGATGCGGATCATGCGTGTTCTCCATTGGTTGAGGTGGGGATGGTTGGCGTGGGTTCGAGCTGCGTGGTGAGTGGGATTTGGACGGTGATCGTCGTGCCCGCGCCGGGACGGCCTGCAATGCTGAACGCACCGCCCAGCAAGAGCGCGCGTTCGCGCATACCGACCAGCCCCAGCGAGCGGCTATGTTCGATTTCGTTGGCGGTGATGCCTTTGCCGTTGTCGTGGATTTGCAGGCATAAGGAGTTATTTTCATAGGTTAGCCGCGCGCTGATCCGGCTGGCTTCAGCATGGCGCGCGACGTTGGTCAGCGCTTCCTGAAAGATGCGGAAGAGCGCGGTGGCATGCGCGGGTTCCAAGGGCAACTCTTCGGGTAATGCTTCAAAACTGCAAGCGATGCCGGTGCGCGCGGTGAAATCGCGCGCCTGCCATTCCAGCGCGGCGGCCAGGCCGAAATCGTCCAGCACGCCCGGGCGCAAGGAAGTGGCCAATTGCCGCACGCTTTGAATGGTGTTCCCGATCAAGCTGTAAATCGAAGTCAGCCGTTCGCGCGCGGGCCCGGCCTCCGGCGGCAGCAATTGTTCCAGCCACTTCAAATCCATCTTGATACCGGTCAAGGCCTGGCCCAATTCGTCGTGAATCTCACGGGCGATGGCGGCGCGTTCTTCTTCGCGGACGGTTTGCAAACGCCCGGCCAGGTTGCGTAATTGCGCCTGCGAGGTTTGCAATTCCACTTCGGCCTGTTTGCGTTCGGTGATGTCGAGGATGGTTGAGAGATAACAGGGGTTGCCATCAATCATGATTCGCTCGCCGGCCGATTCGATCCAGCGCGGCACGCCGCTTTTCGTCACGATCTTCAACTCGGCGCGTGGGGACACCGGTTCGCCGCGCAGCCAGGCGCTGTAACGCCCGGTGATCAACGGGAGCGAATCCGGGTGCACCAAGCCGGTAAAGGACAGTTGCAACATTTCTGCCGGCGTGTAGCCGAAGATCGTCTCAGCCGCCGGGTTGGCATACAGGAAGCGATCCTTGTCGGTGATAAAAATCGCCGCTTGCGAGGTTTCGGCCAGCGTGCGGAATTTGGCTTCGCTGGCTTGCAAGGCGGCTTCGGCCTGTTTGCGCTCGGTGATGTCCAGGACGTAAACGATGCGCGAAACGGGCTGGCCCTGCGCGTCTTTGATGACGTTCGCTTCTAAAAACACCGGGAAGCGCGAACCATCTTTGCGCTGATGAATGGTCTCGTAAACAATGTGTCCGGCGCGGTCAATCCGTTGGAAGGATTGTTTGACAGCGGCGAGCAACTCCGGCGGAAAGACCTTCAGCACCGGTTGGCCGATCAGTTCGGCGCGGGTGTAGCCGCGCGCGCGCGCATAAGCTTCGTTGACGTCCAGAAAGGTGTTGTCGGCCACACTGGTGTGGGCCAGGCCGAATTCGGTTTGGCTGAAGACGCTTTGCCAGCGTTGGGCAATCTCTTCAGCGTGCTTGCGTTCGGTGATGTCGCGCCCGACCGATTGAAATTCGGTGAGGCGGCCCGTCTCGTCAAAAAAGGCGCGGTTGATCCAATGCGTCCAGGCCAGACTGCCATCCGGGGCGGGGCATTGATGCTCCCACTCGACAATCGGATGCGCAGGTGAGATACCCGCGAATTTCTGGCGGATGGGATCGCCGGCGGCGAGCGCGGCCAGATCGAACCAGCTTGTGCCGACGGCCTCTGCCTGTTGCAACCCGAAAAAGCGGCAATAGCTGTCGTTGACAAAAGTGCGCGTCCCGTCCGGCGACCAGCGCACCAGAAAATCAAGTTGATCTTCGACCAGCCGCCGGTAGCGCATTTCGCTTTCACGCAGGGCTTCTTCAGCTTGTTTGCGTTTGGTGATGTCCTGAAATGACCAAAGGACACAGAGTTCTCCAGCCAAGGTCATGCACTCGGCGCTGGTCAGAAAGTAAAAGTCGCGGCCCTGATAGCGGGTATGCAGTTCGTGGTTCTGAACCGCACCGGTCGCGCGCAACAATTCGATAATCGCGTTGACCTTCGCCAGATCAATGCCGAAGCCGATTTCCGCCGGCGCTTTTCCGAGCACCTCAGTGAGAGAGCGCCGGGTGCGGCGGAGAAAGATTTCATTGGCGTGCAGGATTTCAAGCGAATTGAAACGCAGGATGCACATCGGCAGCGGGTTGGCATTGAACGCTTTGGTGAAACGCTCTTCGGCATGTTTGCGCTCAGTGATGTCCAGCAGCGACCACAAAATGCTCAGTTCCCCTTCGAGCGGCAGCAATTCAGCCGAGACCAACAGGGTCCGCCAGCCCGTGCGGTATTTCACTGCGAGTTCAAAATTGCGCACAGACTTGGTGCTGAGCAGGGTTTGTTGGAAGCGCGCGGCGCTGTCCGGATCAATGACAAAGCCTAATTCGGCCGCATTCTTCCCGGCCAGTTCCGCGCTGGAATAGCCGGTAAGCAGGGCGTAGCTTTCGTTGACGACGAGGTGGCGGTTGTCAGCAAAACGCGAGATGCACATCGGCGCGGGATTTTTGAAAAAGGCTTTGGTAAAGCGCTCTTCCGCGCGTTTGCGTGCGGTGATGTCCTGCGTCGTCCAGAGCACACAAGGCTCGCCGTCCAGCACGACCGGCTCGACCGAAACCAAAAACGTGTGGCTTACACCTCTAAGCTTTACCGCGGTTTCAAAGTCCCGCAGCGAACCGTGTGTTTGTAATTGTTTCTGGATCGCTTGCTCCGCCGCTTCGTCGGTGACCAGGCCGATTTCGCGGCGGGTTTTGCCCAGCATTTCCTCACGGGCATAACCGGTAAACCGCAGCATGCTGTCATTGACCGCGAGAAACCGCAGATCGCTGGCGCGGCTGATGCACATCGGCATGGGATTCGCGTAAAAGGCTGTGGCAAAGCGCTCTTCGGCCAGTTTGCGTTCGGTGATGTCTTGTTGCGACCAGAGTATGCAGGGCTCGCCATTGAAATCTATGTGTTCGGCACAGGCCAGCAGCACACGCTCGCGGCCTTGATAATTCACTTTGAATTCGTAGTCGCTGAGCGTGCCCGTCGTGAGCAACTGCGCACGGATTTCCTGCCAGATTTCCGATGCAATCCCGACATTTATCTCGCGCAAAGTTTTGCCATGCATTTCAGCGCGTGTGAGCCCGGTGAGTTTTAGTGTGCGGGGATTGGTTTCAACGATTCGGTTATCGCGGCGGCTGATGATCGTCAGCGAGACCGGGTTGGCGTAAAAGGCCTTGCTGAAGCGTTCTTCGGCTTGTTTGCGTTCAGTGATGTTTTGGAAGGAGCCTAACAGGCAAGCCTCGCCATTGAAGTTGATCTGTTCGGAAGAGATCAACAGCACGAGTTCAAGCCCAAAGAAACGCACGGTCAATTCGTAATCACGGACGCGTTCTTGCGCCAGGATGCAGGCATAAAACCGTTGCTGTTCGGCCGGCTCAACGTCGAACCCGACTTGCTGGTGGGTTTGGCCCAGAATGTCGTCGAGCGCCAAGCGGGTCAGCCGTTGGAATTCCTGATTGGCCGAGACAAAGACGACATCGCGCATGCGCATGATCGCCATCGGGATGGGCAGTTCGTCAAAGACTTTGGCAAAGGGTTTTTCGAGTTGCGTCTCTTGCTGTGAGGAGGAGAGCGCCATTCCTAGACAGAGCAGGCTGAGCCAGACGAAATTCCACAACCGCCACGAGAAAGCCGCGTTTTCTGCCCCAGGCGCAAGTGCTGGTTGAACTGCAAAGGCCAACGTAACCGCAGCAGTCAGGCACAAGAGCAAACAGCCAGCGCGCGTGAGCAAGTGCTTCAATAGGGGAGCTTGATGCAACATAGACGACTCTTTGGGTCGGGACGGCGCCTTATGCATGGGACAAGGGTACCCGTCTCGTTACGTGGATAAAGCGTGGGTGTGATGTTTTGTCGTCGCGGCTAATCCAAAACTGGGCGGCCATCTGTCAAATCCCCGGTCAGCAGAATTTAGGCAGATATTACACGTTAAAATATCAAACAAAGAGTTTGGCTTGGGAATAGCTCCTCAGTCTTGGACAGCATCCTTCTACCATCGCTGCTGTGCAGGCGCAAGGCCCAATGCAGGCCCCACAGCGGACTAACAGTCCGCTGTACATTCCCAAACTGAGAATTGCTGGGTAAAGGCCAAGTACTTCGCGTTCGTGTTAGACGGTCTTGGTTACTTTCGACAACGAACGCGGCTGATCCGGACTCAACCCCTTCGCCTCAGCCAGCAACGCGGCGAACAACTGCGCGGGGATCACATATGGAATCGGCGAGAGCAACTCACTGATGCGCGGCGGAATTTTAATCGCGCGAGTAGCCGCTTTGATGGCCGCCGCTTCGCTGGAAATTACGACCGTTTCGCCGCCAATCTCTTTCAGCTTGGCGAGCAATTCAAGCTGGCCTTGCAAGGTCGGCCCGGGCGGCGCAAACAAAAACGCCGGGAAGCCGCGATCAATCATGGCAATCGGGCCGTGCAGAAAGTCCGCGCCCGAAAAGCGTTCGGCCACGACGTAGCAAGTCTCCATCAGCTTGATGGCGAATTCATAGGTGTTCGCGTAATTCAGCCCTCGTCCGACCACGACGCAATGATTCATGTAAGCGTAGCGTTCGACCATCGTGGCGACCTGCGGTTTCAGTTGCAGCGTGGCCGCCGCGAGTTCGGGGATGCGTGCAACTTCTGCGCCTTTGCGCACGCCGCTCAGGGCCTCGGCCAGCAAATGGAACATGAGCAATTGGCCGGTGTAAGTCTTGGTCGCCGCCACGCTCTTTTCGCGGCGGGCGCGGATGAGGAAGGTTTCGTCAGCCAGTTGGGCCATCGCGGAATCGGCTTCGTTGGTGATCGCCAGCGTGGTCGCGCCGCAACGTTTGGTATTTTCCAAAACCAGGTTGACGTCCACACCCGCGCCCGATTGCGAGATGCCGATGACTAGCGTTTCGCGCAGATCGAGCTTTGCCTGATAGATCGTGTGCACGGCGGGCGCGGCCAGCGAGACCGGAATGCCGGTCGTGATTTCCAACAAGTACCGGCCAAACAACGCCGCATTGTCAGAGCTGCCGCGCGCGACCAGCACGATCAAGCGCGGGCGCTTGGCGTTCAGGTGCGCGGCAAAGCGCGCGATCTTTCTGCTTTCTTGTTGAATGGTGCGTTCGAGCGCGGCAGGTTGCTGCGCGATTTCGGCCAGCATCAGGGACATGGGTTCTCCGGTAGTCGGTCAGCAGTCCGCAGTCGGCAGTCGGCAGTCGGCAGTTGGCAGTTGGCAGTTGGCAGTTGGCAGCAACCATTACTGCAACCACTGCCGACTGCTCACTGCCGACTGCTCACTGCCGACTGCTCACTGCCGACTGCTCACTGCTGCTAGTTCCCCGCGCAACAGCCCGCAATCGCGGGTGCTGCCGATGGCGGCGAGCGCGGTTTGCAGCGCGTTTACTTGCTCGGCGGTAAGGGGCGTTGTTTGGTTGTTTGAATGTGCGCTGGTGTTGGTATTTGCACCGCCAAAGGCGCGGGCCCACAGCCGCACGCCCACGCGTGAGCGTTCGTCGTAAAGCAGGTTGAGCGCATTTTCCAGCGCGCGTTCGGGGGCGTATGTGCGGCTCTCCCACGCGTACTCAGCGGCCGTCGCCAGCGGCAAGCGCGCGGCGTAACCGCGGCTGGGCGGAATGACGAGCAAGCCAAGCGTCTCTTGCGCCAGTGTGGCGGCTTCGTTGCGTTTGGCGCCCAGGAACAAGCCGGTCTTGGCGCTGCTGGCAAAGCTGCCCCAGAGCAGCGGACGGCGGCCCGTCAGCTTGGTCAACTCCTGCACGCGCGCGCGGGTGTATTCGGGTAGGAACGTTTCGCTGCCCAGCCAAACCAGCGTCACTTGCGGCGGCAGATGCGCGCCGAGTTCCTGCAAATAGGCGCTCTGTTCGGCGGCGTTGAGCGGATTGGCGGGCACGACCGCGAGGCGGCAGGTTGGGCAATTGGTTTTCAACCACTCGTCGGTGCGCCGTATCAATTGCGCCTGCGCGGCGGCCAGCGTTTTGAAGCGCGCGCGTTCGGCCTCGCTTTGCAATTGCGGCGGCGCGTCATCGAAACCAATCACGAATTCAGCAATGCCGGTGCTGGCTACAGCTTTGAGCTTGGCGGTCAGCGCGGCGAAATCGTCTTCGCTGGTGTAATCGAGCGCCGCGCCGGGGTTGAGCGCATAAACCACGCTGACGAAATTCTCTTGCGCCACGCGCGCCAGTTCTTCAAAGCGCAAGAGTTCGTTGTTGGGATAAGGCTCGCGCCAGCGTTCGCGCCGCCAGGGATCGAATTGCGAGGCGTAAACAAAACGGTTCATGCGCACGCGGCCCAGATAACGCAGCCACTCCAGGCGTTCGCGCGGCGTCCAAGGCGCGTCGGTGAAACGTTCGATCACGCCGCGCTGCGCATAATCGGGCGTTTCGGTCAGGTTGATGTCTTGCGCGAGTTGGCCGTTCGCGCCCAGTTGTTCGAGCTTGCCGAAAGCGTAAAACGCGCCCTGCGCAGTGGCCGCGCTGATTTCGAGGCGGCGTGTTTGGCCGTTGCGGCGGCTGCGTATGGCGTAGCTTTCTGTATTGGCAGCATTGGCAGCATTGGCCGGCGCGTTTTGATTGAGCTTTACCGAGACTTCAACGGCTTCGGCGTCGCTTTTGAACACGCGCCAATCCACCGCGTCGAAGCGTTTGCCCAGGCGTTCATCCACGCTGCTGGCGTTGGTGAAATCCCAGAGCGCGCGCGGCAGGGCGGGTTGCGGCAGGAAATTGCCGAGGTGCGCCAGATGTGTGAGCAGCTTGATTTCGGGCTCGGCCAGTTCGTCCGGTGTCAGCGCGTTCAGGCGGATTTGCAGCCGTTGCAGCAGCGTGATTTCAAATTCGGCGCGTTCGCCGGTGGCCAGCAGTACCGCGTGGATGTTGCGTTTGAACTGTTCGGCGAACAGCTTTTCGGCATAAGGCTTCAATGCGCCAAGCGCGAATGTTTCGGCTTGTTCAGTATCGGTGAATAGTTCGGACGTGGTGTTGCGCTGTGTGCGCAGAAACGTGTCAAGCGCCGGGCGCACGTATTGCGGGTAGGCCCAATCGCGCAGATAGCTGCCCAGCAACAGCGCGACCTGGGCGCGTTCGGTGCGGCGCAAGCGTTCGACGTCGTCGCGCAGAAATTTGATCGAGACCAACCACGTCGCGGTTTGTGTCAACGCGCGCGTGAGGGCTTGGCTGTCGGCGCCAGATGTGGTGGTGGACGTGGTGGTGGACGTGGTGGCGGCGGCATACGCGGCCAGGCGGTCGAGCAGCTTGCGCTGGCGCAAGTTGTTGAGCAACGCTTCCTGGCTGGCCGCGTCGTGTGTCAGGTCGAGCACGGCACAACGAACGCTGTCATTGGCGGCCTTTTCCAGCGCGTTGGCGAAGGCGGCATTGGGCGCGGTTTGGGCGGTGTGCACGAAAAGATAAAGATCGGCGCGCTGGCCTTCCGCCGCTGCGACACCGCCGAGCAAGCTGATTTGCGTGGCGAGGCTTTGCCGCAACGCGGGCGTGGGCGGATTTGAAAAGAGCGCCGCCACGCGCGGGGCGTAACCGAAGCGCCGGTTGAGCAAACGCGTTTGCAACAGCGCGGCGGCGCTTTCGACGTTGTCGCACAAGGCGACACGGTTCTGCCAACGGCGCGCGGCGATTTGCTGCGACAGTTCCGGCGCGGCGTTGGCCACCAGCAAGACGTCGAGCAGGTTGGCTTCGATCAATTCAATGCCCAGCGGCGCGCGTTCGGCGCTGACCGAGGCATAGACGGGCAGGTTCGGGCGCTTGGCGCGCACGCCCTTGAGCCAGGGTTTGACGGCATTGGCATTACTCAGCAAGGTGTCGAGCGCGAGCACGACGCCATCCGTTTCGGCAAAGTCGAAATTTTGCGCCCAACGCAGCAGCGCGGCGTTGTCGGCCAGCGTGCTCACCGGCGGCGTGTAAAGCTGATGATCGGCCAGCGGCGCAAGTTGTTTGGGCAGTGCCAGCGCATGTAAACGCGCGTTGTGCGGGATCAGCACGAAGTTGCCCGCCAGGTATTCGCGGCGCGCGTAACGTAGAACGGGCCGCGTTTGGGCGATGATTGTGTTGAACAGGAAGCTGGCGAGCAGAAATAAAACTAAGGATACGCCGACAGAAATGTGCTTAGCGTGCGGTGCGGTACGGGGAGCGGTAGCGACTTGGTGACTTCGGGGCTGTCCAACCGCAAGAACCAGGTCGCTACCGCTCCCCGTACCG
>JANOWX010000549.1:0-6961 GCA_031418175.1 Acidobacteriota bacterium
TTTGCTCTGTTTGCTCTGTTTGCTCTGTTTGCTCTGTTTGCTCTGTTTGCTCTGTTTACTGCTTATGGCTGCACAACGAAGACCGACTTGACGCCGTTCACCCGCCGGATGCTGGCGATCACGTTGCCGTAGTCTTGTTGATACCCCGGCGGCAATTTGACGGTGACATTGCCGTTTTTGACGCTGGTCACGAATTTGCGCGCTTCGGGATCGGTGTCGAGTACGTCACGCACTTGGGTGTGTATGTCCAAATCGCTGCGCCCGACGACGACATCGCTGGTGCGTTGGGCCGCGCCCTGGGTCTTGCGCGCGGCCGTTTTGACGCTGCCCGCTGTGGTTTGGCCCACGCTGACCGAAACGTCTTTGGTGCGCGTCAGTGCGCCGACGGTTTTGTCTTTGGTGTAGGTGGCCGCGCCAACCGTTTTGTCTTTGGTATAAAGCGCCGCGTGCTTGGTCGTATCCACCGTTTTTTGGTAGCCGGCTTTCGTACCGTTGACGACTGTCTTTGAAGTATCTACCACGGCGTTCTTGGTCGTGACCGCGCCGTCTTTGGTCTTGTAACCAATTTTCGGCAACATCCCATTGCGGCGCGCGCTTTCGGCCTCCTTGCCGGTGGCGGGATAGCTGACCTCCAAACTCGTCAGCGTCGGGCGGTCAATGCGGCCGCTGGCTTCGAGGTTGTGATCGGTTTGCCAGGCGCGCAGCGCATCGCGCGTTTGGCCGTCGAGCACGCCGCTGGGACGTGTGTGAAAGTAGCCGCGCCCAAGCAGCGCCGCCTGCACGGCGGAGACTTCTTTGTTGGTAATGACCAGAGTGGCCGCTTCAGGCGTCGCCGCTGCGGCCTGTGTTTGCGGGGCGTTGGCCGTTTCGACGGTTTGTGTTTGGCCAGTTTGTGCGGATGCCGTCAAGGTCAAACCGGCGCAGAGAGCCAGACTCAAACCAAATGTCGTGATTGTTTTCATACCTCAACTCCTCGGGAAAAGTAGGACGGACTTTAGTCTGTCCTACGGTGCCGGACAGACTAAAGTCCGTCCTACAAATATCGCTCAGTCCCCCGCGCCCGCCGCCGCCTTCTTCTTAGGCCGGCGTCCGGGTTTGCTGGTGACTTCGAGTTTGTATTTGCGAATCTTGCTGTACAAGCGGGGGCGGTAGATGCCCAGCAAGCGGGCGGCCTCTTGTTTATTGCCGTCGGTGCGTTTGAGGGTTTCCGCAATGACGATCTTTTCAATCTCGTCCAGGGTCATGTTCGGCGGCACATTGAAATGGTGCGCCGCGCCGTTCAGTTCGCCATCCGGTGTGCCGTCCAGTGCGGAGGCCCCGAACGGCAGGTCTTCGGGTTGAATGTGATTGCCTTTGGCCAACAGCACGGCGCGTTCCAGCGCGTTCTGCAATTCGCGGACGTTGCCGGGCCAGGGGTGGGTGAACAGGCGTTGATAGGCCGCTTGCGAAATGCCTTGCAGCGGCCGTTTGTATTTGCCGGAAAACTTTTGAAAGAAGTGGTCAATCAGGATTTGCAGGTCTTCGCTGCGTTCGCGCAAGGGCGGCACGTTGATCGTGATGGTCGAGACGCGATAGAAAAGGTCTTCGCGCATCTGGCCGTCCTTGATGGCTTCGCGCGGCTCGCGATTGGTGGCCGCGATCAAGCGGAAATCCGCCTCGAAGGTTTCAGATGAACCGACCGGACGGAAACGGCGCTCTTCGAGCACGCGCAGCAGTTTCGGTTGTAATTCCAGCGGCATCTCGCCGATTTCGTCAAGCATCAGGCTGCCGCCTTTGGCCTCGGCGATCAGGCCGGAGCGGTTCTGATTCGCGCCCGTGAACGCGCCCTTAACGTAGCCGAACAGTTCCGATTCGATCAATTCTTTCGGCAACGCCGAACAGTTGACCTTGACGAATTCCTGCTGGGCGCGCAGCGAATTGAAGTGGATAGCGTTGGCGATCAACTCTTTGCCCGTGCCCGATTCGCCGATGATCAGGACGTTGGCATCACTTTTGGCGACGCTCTCAATCGTCTCGTAAATCTTTTGCATCGCCTTCGAGGCGCCGATCATGTCGGCGAATTCGCTGCGCTGAAAATGCTTGCGCAGGTTCTCCGATTCGGTGCGCAGGCGGCGGCGTTCGAGCGCTTTTTCGACCAGCAGCAACATCTGCTCCGGCTCGAAAGGCTTTTCGACAAAGTAAAACGCGCCCGCCTTGGTGGCTTCGACGGCTTTGGCGACAGAGCCGACGCCGGTGATGATGATGACTTCGGTTTCGGATTGACCGTTTTGGGAGTCGCGGCTTTTGACCGCGCGCAACAGCGACAAGCCGCCCTGTTGATCGTCGGGCAATTGCAGGTCAGAGATCACTAAATCAAACTTGCCGCGTTGCAGCGCGATGTGGCCTGCGCGGAAATCCTGCGCTGTTTGCACACGATAGCCCTCAGCGCCGAGCACCAGTTTCAAGCCCTCGGTCATCATCGGCTCATCGTCAACCACCAGGATGTTGATTTCTTGTTTCAAACGGTTGCTTTCTTCGCGTCCAAGCGCTTTACGCCGCCAGCTTAAATCGCACTTGCACCAAGGTTCCGGTTTCGTCCGCTGCCAGCGCCGTGAGTGTGCCGCTGTGGGCTTCGATGACGCGTTTGGCGTGGGCCAATTCGAGGGCGTTTTTGTTGAGCCGCTCGTGTGTCAAAAAATCGAAGAGCGCCGCGCGTTGTGCCACAGTCAACAACGCCCCCGCATCAGTCAGGCTAAGAACGCAGCTATCGTCCTCGCGTTGCAACGTCACCTTGACGGTCGTTTGCGGTGGCGAAACTTCGATGGCGCGCGCCAGCAACACTGTCAGCGCGGCGTGCAGTTGTTGTGTATCAAACGGCAATTCAAAGGCGTCATCCGCCAAATCACCGGCCAGTTGAACATGGCGCGGCGTCGCGCGCAGCCGCTGTTCGCCGACGATTTGCTCGACCAGCGCCAGCAGATCGCCCGTTTCGCAACGCAACTCAACGGGTCTGGTCATGCGGCTGACCAACGTCGCGTGCTCGGCCATCGTGTTCAAACCGTCAATGATCTTGTCGGCGATCTCCGCGCCTTCCTGCCCCGCCGCATCCGCGCCGGCCAAGCGCTTTTTCAAATAGGAGGCATACAGTTTCAGCCCGCCCATCTGATTGCGAAAGTCGTGAATCAAGCGCGAGGTCAAACGCCCCAGATCGAGCAGATTGGCGGTCTCATCCACTGCCGCATTGCTTGGCCCTGCGGCGGTGAAGTCCAGCAAGAGCCATTCGCCCAGCGTATGCACATGCATTCGGTATAACTGCGCGCCGTGTTGCAACACAGTTGCGCCCGCGTCTACGGCAGCGCCCGGCAGCGGCCACAATTGCGGACAAGCCAGGCGCGCCGCGACGGCTTGCAAATGCGCACAATCCGCCGCGGCGGCAAACCACTGCCGCCACACAGAATTTTCCGCCACAATGCGCCCGTCCGTGCGGCACAACACGAAGGCCGATTCAGCTTCCATGCAAAAACAAATGACTTCCGAACGTTTACCGAAAAAGGATTGGGAGGGGGGTTCCGCTACGCTGCCAACTGCTTGTCCCGCCGCAATTGCGCGGCAGATGCTAACAGAAAGCCTAAACAAGCTCAATTGATTGCAGATTGCAGATTGCAGATTGTGGATTGCGGATTGTGGATTGTGGATTGTGGATTGCGGATTGCGGATTCACAGCTACCAGTGCTATTGATGCGCCCACAAACTCAAACAATAGGAGAACGCCTTGACCCAATCCGCAATCCGCAATCCGCAATCCGTAATCCGCACCACCGTCGTCGGTTCCTATCCCGTGCCTGACTGGCTGATGGCGTCGCCCAGCCAGCAAGGGCTGATTGACGCGACCAAGGTCGTCTTCAAGATTCAGGAACTCGCCGGCCTCGACGTCGTCGCTGATGGCGAACTGTATCGCTGGGATGTCAATCACCCCGACACCAACGGGATGATCGAATACTTCATCCGCCCGCTGGACGGCGTGCGCGCGCGCGTCACCCGCGCCGACATCGCCGAGTTCAAACGCCTCGCAGGCATGGGCTTCCGCGCCGCGCCCGCCGGGGTCGTCGAAGGGCCGATTGACGAAGGCACGCTGAATCTGGGCGAAGATTACCGGCGCGCCCGCGCCTGCACGGCGCACCCGATGAAGTTCACGCTGACCGGCCCGCACATGCTTAGCAAAACGCTGATGGATCATCATTACAAAAGCCGTGACGCCCTCGCGCTCGGCCTCGCTGAAGCGTTGGCGAAACAAGTCCCCGAAATTGACGCCGACGTGATTCAAATTGACGAAGCCAATATCACCGGCCATCCCGATGAAGGCGAATGGGCCGCCGCCGCCATCAATGTCGTGCTCGACGCCGCGACCCGCGCCAAAGAGAAAGGCGTGCATTTGTGTTTTGGCAACTACGGCGGCCAATCCATCCAGCGCGGCGAGTGGCGCAAGTTGATCGCCTTTTTGAATCAACTGCATTGCGATCACATCCTGATCGAGATGGCCTTTCGCGGTTACAAAGAGTTGCGCTATTTCAAAGACGAACTCGACCCGCGCATCGGCCTGGGCCTGGGCGTGGTGGACATCAAGGTCAACACCGTCGAGACGCCGGATGAAATTGCGAAGCGCATTGAGACGGCGGCTGGCTTCGTCGGGGCCGAACGCATCAAGTGGGTGAATCCCGATTGCGGTTTCTGGATGAACAAACGCTCGATTGCGGATCGGAAGATTGCGGTGTTGGTCAAAGGGCGGGATTTGTTTTTGGGTAGAGGTTGAGGGCTTGCTACAATCCGGCCACGGTTTATGAACGTCAGTGCGATGACAAGGCAAGAGTTGCAAACCGCCGTCACGGATTTGCTGGAATGGCGCGCGCAGGTCGAAGTGCGTCTTGCCGCAGCGGAAAAGTGGCACACGCCAGCACTCAACCCGGCCACCGACGTGGATGCTTACGACGGGCGCTGGTTTAGCGGTTCGGGTGAAGGACTCGATTTCCTGTTACCCACATTTGCCGAAGCAGCTTGGGATTTGACGGTGCGCTGGCTGTGGGAAGAGTATGGCTTGGGATCAAGCGGCGAGGCTGTGCATTACTACGAAGATGGCGAAGAAAAGTATTCGTGCGGCTGCTACGCTTACGATGAAAACCGGTGGCGCAACGAGGTGTATCTTTGCACCGCCGCCAGCCACGGTGACGAAGTTGGTCTTGCCATTCTGGTGGAGTGGCTGACAGACTTTCATTGGTACAAATCACTGACGATGAAAGGGCGCAAGGTTTACGGCCTTTTCATCACGCTGGACGACGTGCCCGCCGAGTTTCGCCAAGCCGTTTGGCGTGAGGGCGTGCACCTCGCTGTCATCAACGAACAAGGCCGCAGCGTGCGGATGGATTTACCGGCGGATTTCGTCGCCAAAGATTTTGGCGCGTGGGGCAAACAACCAAAGAAAACGAAGCAAAGCACACGCGCCACCCGCAAATGAAACAGTTTCGAGAGGAAGTTTTATGACTGATCAGGAATTAAAAGATTTAGTCGCCAGCATCGCGCAAACCCAGGCGGAAACTGCCGAGCAAATGAAAAAGACGGATGCGCAACTGAAAGAGACCGACCGCACGATCAAACGGCTTGGCAAGCAAATCGGCGACCTCGGCAACAAGTTCGGCAGCTTTACTGAAGGTATGGCCGAGGCTTCGATGCGCAAGATTTTGATGGGCGATCTAGGCATGACCAGCTTCTCCCCGCGCCATTTGGAGGCGCTCAACGGGCGGCATCTCGAACTGGATGTGTTGTCTTACGATGCCACGACACGCCGGGAAGCCTATATCGTCGAGGTCAAAAGCCGGCTCGACAATAAAGGGATTCAGCAGGTACTCGATACGCTTAACGAGGCGCAGGAATTTGTCCCGGCGATTCGCGGTCTCAAGCTTTATGGAATCATCGCCGCCGTTGACATTCCCAGCAAGGAAGTTCGCCAGGAGGTTTTCAGGCAAGGCCTCTTGCTCGCGCGCATCGGCGACCACACCTTCAAGCTTGATGTCCCGCCTGAATTCAAACCGAAAGACTTCAATAAAGCTGCGACCAACGGACATCCGAACGGCCGCCCCGCTCGCAAAACCAAAGATAAGAAAAGATAAGAAATGACTCCCATGCGCCTGTTACTTTCGTTGTGCCTGCTCACCTTTTTCACAGTTTCGCTGTCCGCCCAAACGCTCAAACGCGATTACCTGCGTTACCTGAAAACCGCCGCTGACAAAGGCTGGGCCGATACACCAGGCATCATCGAAAACTGGAAGAAGACCACCAAGCCCAGCGAACTCTGGGGCTACGATGCGCCCGGCCATCCGGTCTATCTGGCCGACCTGCTCGGCTATCTGTACCAAGAAACCAAAGACAAAACCTACGCCGAACGCGCGCGCGACTTGTTGGCGAGTTATGGCGACCTGCGCGCAATCATGCCGCAGGAGTTTCAGAGCAAGCGCGTCGAATACCGCAACGGTGTGCCTTCGATCTCGAACTTTTTCATCATGCCGCCCTACGCGCGCTCGTACATGCGCATCCGCGCGAGCGGCGTGCTGGACGCCAAGACCAAAGCCAAGATCGAGACCGACCTGGCCTTCAGCCTGGATCACATCTTTCACTTTCCCGAATGGGGCGCGCACAACCGCGCGATGCTGCGCGCCGAGAGCTTGTATTACGGCGCTGTCGCACTGGCCGGTCACCCCAACGCGCCCAAATGGAAACAACTGGCCGAGACGCTCGCCAGCGATAGCATGAAGCAGTGGGAGATCGAGGACGCGACCGGTTACCACGGCATCTGGCTGTATTCGGTCTTTTCCTACGCCGACATCGCCGGGCGCGAAGATGTGCTGCGGTCGCCGCTGGTGCATTACTACTTGGATTACTTCGCGCAACTGCTGACGCCGCACGGCAACATCGCCGATTTCGGCGACGCGCA
>JANOWX010000550.1:0-17284 GCA_031418175.1 Acidobacteriota bacterium
CCGTTCAGTACTCGTAATCCACCGACGCCACCTGTTCGCAAATCTCTTTCGAGCGTTCGACCACGGGCAGGTGATGTTCGTGTTTGGCGTATATGGCTAGGTCATCGAGATTGTTGTAGCTCGCCACCAGGCCCAGATCGAAGGCGCGCGGCGAACGCACCAGGTCGAAGCCGGTTTGGAATTCGACGATCTGGGGAATCTGCGACGGCAGCGCGTCGAGCATGGCGCGGAAGGCTTGCCGGTCGTCGTCCGAGACTTCGGCTTTGAAACGGAAAATGACGATATGTTTGATCACGTTGGATTCCTTTCTGAAATTGAGATTTTGGTCGTGCGTCCAGGGGGAAAGTTTAGCCGCAGATGAACGCGGAAAACCGCAGATCAATGTCGTTGGCCAACAGCTTGATCAGCGGTTTTCCGCGTTCATCTGCGGCGCGCTTGGTTGAATTTATTCGACGGCCACGTCTACGACTTTGAGTTGGCAGGTCTCGCGGTTGTTCCAGACATTGATTTCGGGGCGGCAGAGCACGCTGATGTGCGTGGCCTGGGCCAGTTGCTTTTGGTATTCGACCGCGTTCCACCAAAGTGCCGCGATGGAATGGGTGCCGTCGTTGAGCGCCAATTTCAAATGCTTTTCTTTCAGCACCTGCACGCCGCGCAATTGCACGCGCGGCAGCCAGAATAAGGGCTGCGGATTGCCGCTGCCGTGCGGTTCCAGCCGTTCCAGCGCGCGCACGAAGGCGGGCGTGATTTGCGCCAATTTGATTTCGGCGTCGGCGGTGAAGCGGCGGCCCAGTGCCTCGTCATCCAGCATTTCAGCGGCATAACTATTCAGCCGGTATTTCAACTCGTCCAGCTTGTCGGCCTTGATGGTGAAGCCCGCCGCCATCGGGTGCCCGCCGTATTTGACGAATAGATCAGAGACGCTGTCCATCGCCTCGACGATATGAAAGCCTTCAATCGAACGCGCGCTGCCGTGGGCCATGCCTTCCTCATTGATCGCGGCGATGAGCGTCGGACGCCCGGTCTTTTCGACCAGTTTGGAGCAGGCGATGCCGAGCACCCCGCGATGAAAGCCGTCGGCTTCCTTGCCGAAAAGAACCAGCACACGATCCATTCGTTCGCCCAGGAATTCAACGAAGGCCAGCAGCCGCGTTTGCAGGCTGTGCTGGATCAGTTGCCGCTCTTTATTCAACTCGTCCAGACTCTGCGCCAGCACGTCGGCTTCGGCATCGGTCTTGGCGTCAAACAAGGAAAGCACGGCGTTGGCGTGGGCGATGCGTCCGGCGGCATTGATGCGCGGGCCGAGGCGGAAGCCTACGTCAAAGGTCGTGACCGGATTGCCGACCTGGGCGACTTTGAGCAGCGCGCGCAAACCCGGATTTGGCGTAGGTTCGCTGAGCGCCTGCAAGCCGTGGCGCACGATGGCGCGGTTCTCGCTGGAGGACAGGTCAACCATATCGGCGACTGTGCCGATGGCGCTGAGCTTGGCCAGCGAGCCCAGCAGCGCCATGCGTTTGGGATGATCGGCCAGCAAGGCCTCGGCCAGTTTCAACGACACCCCGCAGGCGGCCAGATGCTTGTTTGGGTAACCTTCGCCCGACGAACCTTTGGGGCAGAGCACGGCGAAGGCGTCCGCGGGCACGTCTTCGCCATCGGGCAAGTGGTGGTCGCAGATGATGAGATCAATACCGAGTTCTTTGGCCAGCCGCGCCTCGGCGTGCGACTTGATGCCGATGTCGGCGGTCAGAATCAGCTTGATGCCATCCCGCGCGGCTTTTTCAACAATCTCTTTCGACAGGCCGTAGCCTTCGGTGAAGCGGTCGGGGATGTAGCAGGAGACCAAGTCCGTGCCGCCTAGCAGCCGCAAGACTTGGGAAAGGATAATGCTGGAGGTGGTGCCGTCTACGTCAAAGTCGGTCACGACCAAAATGCGTTCGCGGTTTTGAATGGCCTGGCGCAAGCGTTCGACCGCCAGCGGCATATCGCGCAGCATGTCGGGCGGATGCAGGCTGGCAGGGAATTCGGGGTTGAGAAAGCGGCTGATCTCTTTGGCCTCGGTCAGGCCTCGATTAAGCAGACAACGCAAGACCAATTCATCTTCGCCGGTTTGGGCTTGCAGGCTTTTTAACGTAGCGTCGTAAGCGGGGCCACCAGCCGTCAATTGCCAGCGTGCGCCCGTCAAACCACGCGTAATTTTGGTTGGAGCAGGGGTCATCGAAGAAATTCAGTTTGGATTTTATGCTTGCGACGAAAGAGCCGTGAGTATGCCGGGCACACCAGTGAAGCGCAAGCCGCTCTTTGCTTTACGCGGCTGCTTTCAGGCAAGAGCTGAGGCGTCTATGCGGAATCAAAGAAAATTCCCGAAAATTCCTGGAACCTTTCAAGTCCTATAGCGTGCATTGCGCTGTGTGTAGTTTGTGTGAGGTGGTCAGCCGCGCATTTGCGAGGGTCGGTCACCTCAATTTTTTTGTCCTGAACCCATTTCGACCCGTTCTGATAAAGACACGCATCCTGAGTTTTCACCCTCGCCGCTATTAGCTTGCCACCCGTTGTGCTATAGTCCGGCCCGATTTTACTTCGCCCCTGCTCATTTCTGACCGGCAGCATTTTCCTACTTTTTGCAGGAAGTTTATGAGACCTATTGTCAATTTAGCGCGCGCACCGTTTCGCAATCGGCGGCTTTTTTGGCTGACGATTCTGGCGCTTTTCGGTGTGTCCTCTTATTTCGGGCTCAGCGCTATCGAAGAAAAGGTGCGGCTCGAAAGCCAGATCGTCTCGCAAGCGGAAGCGTTGCGCCGTCTGGCGCCACAAGCGGCCAAGACGGACAAGAAGACCGACCCCAAAGGGGCGCAGCCGACGCTGACCATCACGACCGATAAGAACCGCGAATTGTTGGCGGCCAACGAATTGATCGAACGCCGGGCCTTCTCGTGGTCGCAATTGCTCAACGACATCGAACATCACATCCCGGCCAATGTCCGCGTGTTGCGCATTGCGGTCAACAAGGTCAAAGCCAAAGAACAAACCACGCTGGCCGGCGGGGCCAGGAGCGAAGACCGCTCCGTCGCGCTCACCATGGAAGTAGTGGGCAAGACTTCGCTAGACGTGACCAAAATGATCACCGAGTTTGAGCGCACCGGGGTTTTTACCGTCAATCCGCGCGAGATCAAGGTGATCGAAGGAATGGAAGACGTGCAATTCACGCTGGATGTCGAATACACGCCGCCGGTGCCGCGCGGGTTGCGGGCGATGAACAACAGCCAACTAGCGGAGAACCGAAAATGAATTTACGAGAGGACATCAATTTCCGCGAGCTTTCCGCCGCTTTGCGTGACCGTTTCAGCGCTTTGAAACTGAATCTGGTCGAAACGATCTTTCTGCTCGCCGCCATCGGCTTTGCCATTTTTATCGGCTTCTTTTTCGTCACCAAAGTCCAGCCGCTGAATGGCCAAATCGTCGAGTTGCGCGCGCAGCAGGCGGCGATCTTGCAAAGAGGCGCCGATGAAAAGAAGCGGCTGGCCGAATTGGAAAAACAGCGCGCCAATGCCGAAGGCATTCTCAACAGCCTTTACCGCTTCGAGGATTATTTGCGCAACGGCCAAACCGGCAAGGCGGCGCTGATTGACGAATTTCAAGCGCTGGCCAAAAAGCACAAAATCGTGACCGGCGATTTCGGCTTCAAACCCGTCGTGGCCGAAGCGTTGGTGGACGCGCAGGGCCAGCCGATCAAAGAGGCCGTGCGCAGCGAACGCATCAATGTTTATCCCGCGCTCGGGATGGACACGCAGGTGATCGGCGATTATCCGAACCTGCGCCGCTTCCTGGCTGACTTGGAAAAGAGCCGCCAGTTCGTGATCGTCAACGCGGTCGCCTTTCAGGGCGAGGCCGACAAGGTCAAGGCAGCGACTGCCGCCGCCAAAGGCCGCGTGCCGCAACTGGATGATCCGAACTCGATCCCGGTCACCTTGAAGATCGAGATGGAAACATATTTTCAGAAACAATAGCCGCTTGGCAGAGTGAGAAGAACGCGCGGCGGCTGGCAGGTACAGTGACCTTTCCAGGTTGCTGGGACGTTGAGAGGTAAGTAAACCGGGCGGCGCGTAAGTGGCGATCAACAGCAAGCTGGAAAGCTTGCTGTACAAGTTGGGAAGGTTAGCAAATGGCTGCGCACGAAGATCAAACACCGGAAGCGACGGCAGAACAGCGGAAGAAGGTCATGGCGGGCGTGCTCTTAGCGCTGATGATCTTCGTCTTTTGGTGGCAAGACCCGTTTGGGTTGTTTACCAGCGAAGACGCAGGTGCGAAGCCGGTCACTACCGCACAGGCGCGCACCTCGCCCACGCCCAAAGGCTCGCCCACGCCGCGCCGTGACACTGAGGTTGTCACCGTTCCTTTGCGTCCGGAATTGGCTTCGTACAAGAACACGCCGCTCGACGGCATTGGGCGCAACATCTTCGTTTATCCGACGCCTACGCCGCCGCCGCCACCACCGCCAGTAAAACCACAACCTACGCCGGTGCCGCCACCCATCACGCTGGTCGGCGTCAATCCGGCGGGTGTGATCGGTAAGACGGGTGAATTCAATCTGACCGTCACTGCCATGGCGTTGAACGGGGCAAAGATGCCTGAGGATGCGCGCATCTTTTTGGACGGGCGCGAGATTCAGACCAAGCTGATTGACGAATCGCATTTGGTTGGTATCGTCACCACCGAGATGATTCGCAATCCTGGCAATTTGGGCGTGCAAGTGCGCAGCGCGAGCGATGCCAAGATGTATTCCAATTCGGCCTCGCTCAACGTTGCCGAACCGCCCGCGCCGCCCTACCGCTATGTCGGCTTGATCGTGAACAAAAACGGCTCGACCGCCGTGCTCAAATCCCAGGCGAACGACGACATTTTCAACGTCACCAAAGGCAAGGTCATAGACAAACGCTGGGAAGTGACGAACATCACTTCGGCGCGCATCGAATTGTTTGACACACAGATCAAGGTGCCGCATTCCATCGCCTTCACCGGCGACGGTGGTTCGTAAAGGGGCTACGCAAACAGGTGAACACCATGAAAACACACGCGAAGAAAAGCCGCCGCGAACGCGGTTACCTGCTGGTGGGCTTGCTGGCGATGATGACCATCTCGCTGGTCATGATGGCCGCCGCGCTGCCGCAACTTAAATTCGAATCGCAGCGCGAACGCGAAGAAGAAATGCTCTGGCGCGGGCAACAAATCGCCATGGCACTTGGTCAATACGGCCAAATGAAAAGCGGGCAGTTGCCCAACACCCTGGAAGAGTTGGTTGACGGCGTCACCGTCGGCGTCAAAAAAGTGCGCTTGCTGCGCCGTTCCGCGCTCTGCGATCCGATGGTGCCGTGCGCGGGCGACAAATCGAATTGGCGGCTGGTTCATTCTTTTGACCCGGTGATAAGTTCGATGATTTCGAGTTTGCAGGCTTATCAGCAAAAGAAAAAAGACGATCCGCAGATGATGCAGCAATTGGCCATGGCCATCGGCCTGCTGCAACGGCATGCCCCCCAAGTGCAATTGCCGGGGCAGTCCATTAATTTGGGCGGCGGCGGATTAACCAATCCCGGCCAAGACCCGAACAATCAAAATCCGCAAAATCCCAATGATCCGCAGGGCGAGCCGGGCCGTTCGTTGCTGGGCGGCTTGCAATCCGACCAGAAGCCGATTGTCGGCGTCGTCAGCCGCAGCAAAGACCGCACGGTGCGCCAGATTCTGGACCTTGAGCAATATGACCAGGAACTTTTTTTTGCGGGCGGCACTGTGATCGCGGGCGGTTTCTATTCGCCTTACTTCGCCGGGACGGGCGGCGCCCAGGCGCCCCAGGTCAATCCGTGTCCGAACGGCGGTTTCTACTTGCCCGACAGCGACGGCAAGATGCGTTGTTTCGGCGGCCTCTTCGATGGTCAATGCGCGCCGCCCCGGAAAATGGTCAACGGTGTTTGCCAATAGCAGCTTCGCCAAAAGCTGAGGGAGTGTTGTCCCCTGATGAATGTCTTGGTGACTGGCGGCGCAGGCTACATCGGCAGCGTCGTGGTCGAACAACTGCTCAAGCACGGCCACCGCGCCGTCAGCTATGACAACCCGGAATCCGGCCAGCGCGCGGCCAGCCAGCCTGACGCGCAATTCGCGCCCGGTGTTTTGACAGACAAAGAAAGCCTCATCGCCGCCTTTGAACGGCACCAGATCGAAGCCGTCATTCATTTGACCGCCGTGCAACAAGCCAGCGCCGCCTGCAACGATCCGCACACCAGTTACCAGAACAACCTAGTCAACGGCCTCGCGCTGCTTGAAGCCATGCGGCAAACCGGCGTGAAAAAACTGGTCTTTGCCTCCAGCGCTGCCGTTTATGGCGAACCCTCCGTCGTTCCCATCAAAGAAGACGCGCCCTTGCAGCCGCTCAATCCATACGGTGAAAGCGTGCTGGCGTTTGAGCGCGTGTTGCGTTGGTACGAAGCAGCGCACGGATTGCGCTACGCCAGCCTGCGCTGTTTCAATGTTGCCGGAGCGACCGCAACGAGCAGAGCCGACGCGTCTGCACATTTGATCTCGACTGTCTTGCGCGCCGCTGCTGGCCAGGTGCCGCACGTGGAAGTGTTCGGCGAAAACTACCCCACGCCCGATGGCACCTGCGTGCGCGATTACGTGCACGTGCTGGATGTCGCTGAGGCGCATGTCCTTGTGTTGCCCGCGTTGGAAAAGGCGAGTTGCGTTTACAACGTCGGTTACGGCAACGGTTATTCCGTCGCCGAAGTCGTCGAGATGGCGCGCCAAATCACCGGCGCCTGGATTTCGACCGAGGCCGCCCCGCGCCGCCCCGGCGACCCGGCTGTGCTAATCGCCAACTCCGACAAGCTCATGCTCGAACTCGGCTGGCAACCGCGCCACAGCGAGTTGGATGTGATTCTTGAATCTGCTTGGCAGAAAGTAGTCGGTAGCCGGTAGTCGGTAGTCGGTTCTTTGCTTTCAAAGGCCAACTACTGATTACCGACTACCGACTACCGGCTACCGGCTACCGACTACCGGCTACCGGCTACCGACTACCGACTACCGGCTACTTCCCATGCGCATCATCGCCGGACAATACAAAGGCCGCCGCCTGAAAACGCTCGAAGGCTTGCACGTGCGCCCGACCTCGGATCGTTTGCGCGAGACGGTCTTCAACATCCTCGCGCCACGCATCGAAGGCGCGCGCTTCGCCGACATCTGCGCCGGTTCGGGGGCGCTGGGGATCGAAGCCTTGTCGCGCGCGGCGGGCGGGGTCGTCTTCATCGAAAACAATCGCCGCGCGGCGCAACTCATCAGCGAGAACTTGCAGCATTGCGGCATCGAATCGGGCGTGCGCGTCATCAATCGCGATGCGCTGACGGCGCTGAAATATCTGGCCGGGCAGCCGGCGAAATTCGACATTTGTTATCTCGATCCGCCCTACGACGCGCAACTCTATTCGCCCATCCTGTGGGTATTGGCGAAACAGCCATTGCTGGCAGAGAATGGCTTGGTGGTGGTCGAACACCGCCGCCAAACAGCGCTGGCGGAAAGTTTTGAAACGCTGCGCGCCTATCGCACGTTGACGCATGGCGAGACGCAGTTGACGTTTTTCCGTCACGAGTTGAATGAAGACCAAACAATTTCATCACAAAGGGACAAAGGGACAAAGGAACAAAGCTGACTAGCCAAAGCCGGTTTCGGTTTTCCCCTTTGTGCCTTTGACCCTTTGTCCCTTTGTGATGAAAGAGGTCTCCCATTTTGGAGGAAGCATCTTGCCGCACCGCGCCCTTTATCCAGGCTCGTTCGACCCGCTGACCAACGGGCATCTGGACTTGATCGCACGCGCCAGCAAGCTGTTTGACGAAGTCATCGTCGCCTTGCTGGTCAACTCCAACAAACAGCCGCTCTTCACCGTCGAAGAGCGCGTGGCCCTGTTGCAGGAAGTTCTGTCGCCGCGCTTTCCGAACGTGCGGATCGAAACCTTCTCCGGCTTGTTGGTCGAATACGCGTGCCAGCGCCAAGTCCACGCCATCATTCGCGGGCTGCGTTCGGCGGCGGATTACGAATACGAATTGCCGATGGTGCTGATGAACCGGCATTTGCATCCGGGCGTTGAAACCGTCTTTTTGACCGCCGCGCAGGAATGCGCGCACATCAGTTCGAGTCTGGTGAAAGAAGTCTTCAAACTCGGCGGCGACATTGACGCGCTGGTGCCCGCCGCCGTCAGCCGCGAACTAAAAGCAAAACTCATACGAGAGCATTCATGACTTTTCCCGTTTCCCGTCGCGCCCAACAAACACGCCTATCCGCCACCGCTGCCGTCGTCAACGCCGCCGCCCAATTGCGCGAGCAGGGCGTCAATCTGGTAGACCTGGGCGCGGGCGAACCCGATTTCCCCACGCCCGCGCACATCAAAGAGGCCGCCAAACGCGCGCTCGACGACAACTTCACCAAGTACACCGCGACCAGCGGCATCCTGCCCTTGCGCCAGGCCGTTTGCGCATACATCAACGGCAACTTCGGTTCGGACTACGCGCCCGAAGATTGCTGCGTCGTGTTGGGCGGCAAGCAGGGCATCTTCAACGCGGTCATGGCGCTCATCAATCCGGGCGACGATGTGCTGCTCGAAAAGCCCTGCTGGGTTTCCTTTCCCGAAATCGTCCACATGGCCGAGGGCAATGTCGTGTGGGTCGAAACCGAAGCCACCGACTTTCACCTGACCGCCGCCGCCGTCGCAGCGGCCCTCACGCCGCAGTCCAAACTGCTCATCATCAATTCGCCCTCCAACCCGACCGGGCGCGTGATTGATCCGGCGGAGTTCCGCAAGATTGTCGAAGTCGCCGTCGCGCACGGCCTCTGGGTCATCTCGGACGAATGCTATCTGCAACTCGTCTATCCGCCGCAACAGCCGTTTTCCGCCGCCGCGCTGCCTGCTGAATTGCGCGAACGTGTTTTGATCGCGGGTTCGCTTTCCAAAACCTATGCGATGACGGGCTGGCGCATCGGCTACACGCTGGGCGCGCGCGCGTGGATCAACGAGATCATCAAGGTGCAAAGCCAGTCGGCCACGCACGCCGCTTCGATCGCGCAACGCGCCGCCGTCACCGCGCTGACCGAAACGCAAGAGCCGGTTAACGCGATGCTGGCCGAATACCAGCGCCGCGCCGCCTGGTTCATTCCCGCGCTCAACGAAATCCCCGGCATAGTCTGCGGGCGGCCCGAAGGCGCGTTCTATGCGTTCCCGAATGTCAAAGGGCTGATGGCGGCGTGCGGTTTCGCCACGTCAAAAGAGGTCGCCGATGAATTGTTGTGGAAGCATGGCGTGGTGGCGACGGATGGCGGCGCGTTTGGCGCGGAAGGTTATTTGCGGTTGTCCTATGCGAATTCGCTCGCAGCCTTGCAGGAAGCGGTGCGCCGCATCCGCCAGATGGTTGCAACACGCGCCTGAGCTTCAAAGCTAGCCGCAGGCACTCTGCATTCGTCATTCGTCACTCTCAATTCTTTTGCAGTGTATTTGGTTGGAATGCGCTTCCTGCGAGGAGTTGAGCATGATGAGTTGAGAATTGAGAATGCGTTGCTCGAATCGGCGTGCCGGGCTTGTTCCGAAATAGACCTAGAATCTGCTTGCAATTTTCGCGCGCTTCTTCATCATGCCTGTGGTTGCTGTGCTCCGCAGCCGTCATAAAATCCCTATAAACGCATCGCCCCGTGCCATCCCGTTCATTCATATCGGCCCCGAACAATCTCTCTCAATGGAGCGTGAAATGTATCATCCGAAAGGGAAGCTGCCTTTGCTCGCCCAAATTGCCGTCGCTGTGTTGGCGCTGCTTGGCAGTTGGGCGTCCGCTGCATGGGCGCAAAGCAATCCGGCCAATTTCGTCATCATCCGCGAAAAAGCCGGGCTGACGACCAAACAATATCCAATCCAACTGGGCCGCCCGTTTGTACAGGGCGAGATCGCGAATTTCCCGCGCGCCGTGCTCAACGGCGCGGGCCTGACGACGCAAGCCGATGTCAAAAGCCGCTGGCCCGACGGTTCGGTCAAACACGCTGTGCTGACGTTTTATTTGCCGACGCTCAATGCGAACAGCAGCGTCACCATCACCTTTGCCAATCAAGCATCGGGCAACAACACCGGCTTCATGACCAAGCGCGAAATGCAGGTGTCCAAGCTCAATTTCGACGCGCGCACCGAATTGACGAATGCCAGCACCGTCGCCGCTTCGGCGCGCGACATGCTCGACGCCGACAAGTTTGAGTATTGGAACAAAGGCGCGGTCACGACTTCGATCATCCTTAGCGACCACAGCCTGGCGCGCGCGTTCGATCTGGGCTTTGACGCCAATCGCTCGTTCCGGCCGATCTTTCACGCGACCTTTTGGCCCGACTTGCGCAAAGTCAGAATCCGTTTCATCGGCGAAGTCTCCAACACCGTCGCCTTGCAAGATCAAAGCTACGCGCTGAAATTGAAGCTGGGCCGCACCGCGCCGCAGACGGTTTACAGCAAAGCCAGCGTCGCACAGCACGCGGCCAGCCGTTGGACAAAAGAGTTCTGGCTGGGCGGTGCCCCCCCGGCCAGCGAGATCAATCACAACCTGGCCTATCTGAAACTGACGCGCGCGCTGCCCAATTACGACACGGGCCGCCTGGTGCCCGAATCCGCCTTGAACCGCGCCTACAGCGATCAATTTGACGGCTGGGCGCCGGCGCCGAAAGATTTGTTTGAGCGCGGCAATCTGTTCAAGCTGATGCCGACGGCGGGTGGCCGTGATGAAATCGGCCCCTATCCGACCTGGCTGGTGTTATGGCTTTTTACCGGCGACACGCGCATGCGCGAAAAGACTTTCGGCAACGCCGAACTCGCCGCCGCCTTTCCGGTGCACTTCCGCGAAGGTTTGAACGGGCGCAATTTCGACCGCAACAGCAGCGTGCCCGCGCTGGGCAAAACGTTGTCGCTGACGGCGCGCCCGACCGTCTTTCTTTATGCGGGCAACGATTACATCAACTATTCAGAAACCACGCCAGCGGACAAAATCGTGCCCGTCGGCACGCTGACCAATAACGGTTGGCGGCCCGATAATGCGCATCAGCCCGATTATTTCTCGCCGCTCTATGCGCTGACCGGCGATTATTTTTTTCTGGAAGAGATGTATTTCTGGACGGCCTGGAGCGCGGCGGGCACCAATTTCACCAACACTTATTTCTGGGGACGCGGCCCGGTGGGCGACACGGGCGGGATTCTGGACGAAGTGCGCGGCGATGCCTGGACGTTGCGCACGCGCGCGCAAACGGCCTGGTTCGCGCCCGATGGCACGCCCGAAAAGACCTATTTCACCCGGCTGGTCAACGACGCCATCGGCATTTGGGAAGGCACGCTGGGCTTGACCGGCACGTCCAATCAAAACACGGCCAATTGGAATTGGGGGAACACCATCGCCGTCAAGAAGTATTACGACGAGCAATGGCCGAACTATTTCCCCTACAACCCGCCGCTGCCTCCGTTGCGTTTCTGGGATAGAGGGCCGGTGGTGTTCAACGACAGCACCGATATTGATGCAACCAAGGCTTCGCGGCGCACGCAACCGTGGCAGCTTCACTTTATGATTTATGCGTTGGGCCGCGCCAAAGAATTAGGCTTTGCCACCGGCCCGCTGCTGTCGTGGGCCGCGCCGGTCTTGACCAACGAATTGACCAATCCTGCTTACAACCCTTATCTGGCAGCCTCGTTTATGATGCCGACCTTGCAAAAACTTTTGCCGGGCGATCAATACTTCAACAACTGGGCGGACGTGCGCGGCGCGTTTGTCAACAGCTACGAAAACAATGCCCAGGCGGAATTCGTCAGCCAGTTAACGGATGCCAATCACGGCTACCCGATGATTTGCATGGCGGCGGCGGCCATGGCGGCGACCGAACCGAACGGCGCACAAGCCTGGACGTTCATTCAACAAAACGTCGTCGCGCCCGCCACGTCACTCAACGACAATCCGAAGTGGGCGATCTTGCCGCGCTAGGAAAAGTCTGGGGAAGTCTGGAGAAGTCTAGTGAAGTCCAGGAAGTCGCGCGACTCCGAGACTTCCCCGACTTCCCCAGACTTTCCTAGACTACTCGAAAGGAATTTTATGAAACACAAACCTGCAATTTTCTTGGCTTTGTTATGGCTGACAATCACGGCCCGTGCGCAAGTCATCCCGGTCCAGGCCGGCCAAACCGAAACCATACGCTTCGACCACGTGCGCCTGTTGGAGAAAGGCACGCCGCCCGCCGCCTTCCAAAACATCAGCGCGCAGGCCAGCTTCGCGCTCGACGCTGCGGGCACGACGCTGACCATCACCTTGCAAAACACGGCGGCGGCGCAGGCCAATGCCGTGCTTTATGCGTTGGACATCGGCTTGCCGCTCAAACTGGTGAATCAAATCCGTATGGAGGCAACGTTCAGCGAATTCCCGGCAGGCAGCGAATGGTTGGGGCCGGTTGACAGCGCCGCGCCGACGGCTGGGACAGGTGTGAGCACCTTTGCCGCGCGGCCGGCGGTGTTTCGCCGTTTGGAAGAATCGCTTGATGCGAACAACAAATTGTCCACCGACTTTTTGCGCGCGGGGCAAAGCGGGCGCATCACGCTCACACTGTTTTTCAATCCCACGGCGCGCGACCTGCCGCTGCGCATCGAGCCGCGCCTTTACTTTCTCGCGCCCGATCCCAAAGCGCCGCAGACCAGGCGCATCCCACTGGCGGTCACGGGCGCGGCGCGAGTTAAGTGAGGCCGTCGAAAAAACAAGCGGGACCAAACCAACGTTGATTTTGCCCCGCTTGTTTTTAAGTGAAAGCCCGCCTACGCGCTTCACGCCAGCAGCTTATCAATCACCAGCCCATGCACATCCGTCAGCCGGAAATCGCGCCCCTGGAAGCGATAGGTCAGCTTCGTATGATCGAAGCCCAGCAAGTGCAAAATCGTCGCGTGCAAATCGTGCACGTGCACCGGGTCTTCGGCGACGCCAAAGCCCAATTCATCCGTCTGGCCCACCGTCACGCCTGGCTTGAAGCCGCCGCCCGCCACAAACATCGAGAACGCTTTGTTGTGATGATCGCGGCCCAGGCTGCGCCCGGCCTCGGGATCGCTCTCGACCATCGGCGTGCGCCCGAATTCGCCGCCCCAGATGACGATGGTGTCTTCCAACAGGCCGCGCTGCTTTAAGTCTTTGATCAACGCCGCCGTCGGTTGATCGGTGGTCTTGCATTGCGTGAGCACGCCCTTGCGCACCTCGCTGTGATGATCCCAGGCCTCGTGGAAAAGCTGGACGAAGCGCACGCCGCGTTCGATCATGCGCCGCGCCAGCAGGCAATTGTTCGCGTAGGTATTCTTGCCCGGCTCCGCGCCATACAGCTCAAGCGTCTCTTTGGATTCCTTCGACAAATCCATCAACTCAGGCCCGCTCTCCTGCATACGATAGGCCATCTCGAATGAGTTGATGCGCGTGGCGGTTTCGGGATCGCCCGTCGCGCCCAGATGGTGCTCGTTCAAGTCTTTCAGCGCATCGAGTGTCTGCCGCTGCATCGCGCGCGTGATGCCGCGCGGATTGGTGAGCGACAGAATCGGTTCGCCCGTGCGCCGGAAAGGAACGCCCTGATAGACCGTCGGCAAAAAGCCGCTGCCCCAATTGCCCGTGCCGCCGCTCGTCCCGCCCGCCGAAGTCAGCACCACAAAGGCCGGCAACTCCTGCGTCTCGCAACCCAGCCCGTAAGTCACCCACGCGCCCATGCTCGGCCGCCCGAATTGCACCGAGCCGGTATTCATCATGATCTGGCCCGGCGCGTGATTGATCGCGTCGGTCATCATCGAACGGATGATCGTGATGTCATCGGCGACCTTGGCCAGATGCGGCAGCGCTTCAGAAATTTCCGCGCCGGATTGGCCGTGTTTGCTGAACTTCAATTCGGTGGCGTAAAGCGCCGCGTCCGGTTTGATGAAGGCCAGCGTCTGGCCTTTGAGCAAATCGGGTGGACAGGGCTTGCCGTTGTATTTCGCCAGCCCCGGCTTGTAATCAAAGGTCTCCAACTGCGAGGGCGCGCCCGCTTGGAAAAGATAGATGACGCGCTTGGCTTTGGCTTTGAAGTGCGGCGTTTTGGGGGCGAGCGGATTCTGGATTGCGGATTGCGCAAACGCGGTTTGATTCAGCAGTGCTGAGAGTGCGATGGAGCCAACGCCGACGCCGCATTCCTGAAAGAAGTGCCGCCGCGTGATGAGCCGTTTGATTTCGCGTTTGATTTCGTCCTGATAGTTCATTGATTTATTCCTGCTTGTTATTCCCTTGCCGCCATTCCTTTGCCAAGCGCAGGGGAATGAGGGCAGCGGAATGCTTTGAGTTTAGGCCAGCAGCTTTTCCTGCACCACGCCATGCACATCCGATAGCCGGAAGTCGCGCCCCTGAAAACGATACGTTAGCCGCTCGTGATCGAAGCCCAGCAAGTGCAGCAGCGTCGCGTGCAAATCGTGCACGTGGACGCGGTCTTCGATGACATTGAAGCCCAGGTCGTCAGTCGTCCCAATCGTCACGCCGCGTTTGATGCCGCCGCCGGCGAGCCAGATCGTGAACGCATTCGGGTGATGATCGCGCCCGTCGTTGCCGCCCTGCACCATCGGCGTGCGCCCGAATTCGCCGCCCCAAATGACCAGCGTATCGTCGAGCATCCCGCGCTGTTTCAAATCCATTACCAGCGCCGCGCAAGCCTGTTCGGTGTCCTTGCAATTCTTGGTCAGGTCGCGCACCAGCGAACCGTGCTGATCCCAGGCTTCGTGCATGATCTGGACGAAGCGCACGCCCTTTTCGACCAGGCGGCGCGCCATCAGCACCGAATTGGCGAACGACGGTTTGCCCGGCTCCGCGCCGTACATTTCCAAAATGTGTTTCGGTTCCTGGCTGATGTCGGTGGTTGCGGGTGCGACCTTTTGCATCTTGAAGGCCGTCTCGAATGAATTGATGCGCGTCGCAATTTCAGGATCGCCCGTCGCTGCGAGTTGCATGCGGTTCAGCCGGTTGATGGTGTCGAGCGTGGCGCGTTGCAACTCATCATCCACGCCGCGCGGGTTCGACAGATACAGCACCGGCTCGCCGACGTGGCGGAACTGCACGCCCTGATAGACCGTCGGCAAAAAGCCGCTGCCCCAACAGGCGTTGCCGCCGCTCGGCCCTTTGCTGCCCGTGCTAAACGCGACGAAGGCGGGCAAGTCTTGCGATTCGCTGCCTAACCCGTAGACCGTCCACGCGCCGAAACTGGGCCGCCCAAAAATCTGCGCGCCCGTGTTCATCATCAACTGGCCCGGCGCGTGGTTGAAGGCGTCCGTGACCATGGATTTCACGATGCAGATGTCGTCCACAATCTTGGCCGTCTGTGGCAACAACTCAGAAAGCTCCGCGCCGCTCTGGCCGTATTTGGCGAACTTGAATTTCGGCCCCAGCAGCGTCGAGTTCGGATTGATGAAGGCCGCGCGATAGCCTTTCAGCAACTCGGGCGGCGGCAGCGTGCCGTCGAATTTCGCCAGCGCGGGTTTGTTGTCAAAGAGTTCGATGTGGCTCGGCCCGCCCGCCATAAACAGATAAATAACGTTTTTGGCTTTGGGTTTGAAATGCGGCTGTTTGGGCGCAAGCGGATTGTTCGATTGCGGATTGTGGCCATAGCTGGAGGCCGATTGCGGATTTTGTGTTGCCGCGTAACCCGCTTGTGTGAGCAGGGAATTGGCCGCGATTGCGCCCAGGCCGACGCCGCATTGTTCGAGGAACCAGCGACGAGAGGTGTTGTCGGTAGCTTCTTTTTGCATAAATTCCTTTGCCTCAGCCGTAAACCTGATCTATCCAATTTTGAATTTGCGCCGCTGGTAGCAAGTCCTTGAAATCTTCGACATTCCTTGTGACTACAATGTCGTGATTGGCGATTGCTATTGCGGCGATGATTCCGTCTGCATAGCGTTTTCTGAGTTGCTTCTGCTTTTGCAGCCTGGCGAATTCAGCCATTGCTTCCTGCGTCAGATAGGCAATCTCAAAATCACTCAACATGCCTTTCGTAATCCGCAAGCGTTCTTGTTCGACCATCAGATTTTTGGCCTCGGCTTTGAGCACGGCGTCATACCGGCCGCGCATCTGTTCTGCTTCAACGATAAAGGGTATGAAGAGGGATTCGTCCGGCACGCGCGACAGATTTTCGAGGAGGGTCGGATGCTGCGCCAGGAAAGCGCGCAAGATATTTGAATCCAGCAAGTATCGCATCACCCGCCTATTACTCTTTGATCGCGCTCACGTTCAATTTCATCAAATAACTCAAGCGCGCCCGGGTCATTCACAAACGCGCCGTAATACTTGAAGCGGCGCGCAACGTTGCTCAATTTGGCGTCATTGTGCGGCTCGCCGTTGACAGCCTGTCGGCGTTCAATCTTTGTCTCATCGGCAACACTCGCCCGCAGCACGGCAATCCCTCGTTCGGCCTCTTCCGGGCTTTCATAAAGCTGGCTGGTCAAAATCACATGCCCGTTGCCAGCCTTGAGATTGAACACGAACTTTCCAGCCTCAGTTTTTGTGAGTTCAAATTTCCCTGTCATAGGATTTGCTCCTTGGTGAATAAAGCCAATCGAGAAATTGATTATAGCGTCACCCCTTCGTAATCGTCTCATCCAGATTCAACAACACCCGCGCCACCGCCGTCCACGCCGCCAATTGCGCCATCGTCGCGCTCTGCGGCAAGCTAACGGATTGCGCCGGCTCATTCAACGCGAAGGCTTGCGGATTTAACGCACCATTGGCAAACCGTTCGTGTTGCCCGTTGAACAGCGCCAGCAACTCAGCCGTTTCCAGCGCCGCAGGCTTGCGCGCGAGCACGCGGCGAAAGGCAAATTCCAACCGCGCCGCATCGGTCGCACCGCCTTCCTGCAACGTCTTCAACGCCAGCGCGCGCGCCGCTTCCAGAAACAGCGTCTCGTTCAAGGTCGTCAACGCCTGCAACGGCGGATTCGATTTGGCGCGCCGCACGCACGACACATCGCCGCCCGGCGCGTCAAAGGCCTGCAACATCGGATAAGGCACCGAGCGAAAGCGAAACGTATAGAGCGCGCGGCGGTACCGGTCTGCGCCCTTTTCTTCCCGCCACCAGCAATTCTCGGTTAAGTGCGAAGTCGTTGAAAAAGGGGCGTTTAGAAAAAGGAGTTTCCGCGCTTGCCGGCAAAAGAGGAGAAAGTGGCAAGCCGGTGACAGTTTCGTGAGTGGGCGCGTAAACTAGGTGGATGCGA
>JANOWX010000551.1:0-7412 GCA_031418175.1 Acidobacteriota bacterium
CGCGCAAGGCTACGCCGCGCTCGCCACCGTACTCGCCACCGCCAAACTCCACGGACACGGTTTATTCGACACGCTCGTCGAACTCATGGGCATACCAGTGCTGCCATTTTTCGATACCTCAGATCCGTGAGCAGTTACGAACAATGACAATAAACGGGAACGGCTGTGTTTCATGGTGCTCATCCTTTTTCAGTTATTGGCAATGTGTAGCTATTGTCAGTTTCGTTTCTCCCTGTAGCGATTCGCGCAAACATACACGCGTCCCTACCCGGATAACATCGGGTTGAATAACACGCCGTAAGCAACCGCGGCGCGCAAACCAAAAATGTCTTTGTCTGAAATGTGCGAAAGGCTTATACCACCGTCACAACAAATCACCTTGCGCGTCCCGCGCCAAATACGTCAAATACGCCAAATACGTCTCCGGTGACTCTGTCTGACGACCAGGCACACCTCTACCCACACGCCAGCACTCACCCCGGCGTCAGTTCGCATCAATTTGTGCTGCGGTCATTCCGGCAAGCAACTGTGCTTGCTCACTTCGTGCCGCTCGGTGCACTGTTGCAGGTAGGCTTCGACCGAGAGCGCCTCCACACGATATTTCTTGCCGATCTTGACGGCGGCGATCAGGCCGCTGCTGATCCAGTCCTGTATGGTGCGTCGGGCGATGCCGTATTTGTCGGCGATGTCGGCCGTGCCGAAAAAACGTTCCTGGCGTTGCTGATGCGAGAGCGCACAGTAAACCGTTACCAGGTCTGTGGGCGCGGCATCATGCTTGCAGGGGGGGGGCAAAGAAGATGCTTGCGTGGAGAGAAGTGGCGGGTGTGTTTGCTGAACGATCATCGGAAGCTCCTCTGGGGAAAAGCTGGGCTGTCATTTGCCGGGCCGGCAGGGCAAGCTGCCGGTCTTTCGATGTTATGAACGCCGGGTAGCTGTTACCCGGCGCGGAACAACGGGGTTGATTGCATCACGCGTGGTACGTTGGCTTGGGTCTGGCGGTATGCAATCAACTGGCGCAACCTTAAACCAAGCGATGCGAACAGACAATGGACGCGCGCGCTCGGCAAATAAAAAAGGCACTACTGGCAATTGTGTGGGTGTTATGGTCAAAGCCGGGAGACTCACAGGATTCACAGGATTCACAGGATTTTCAGGATTCACAGGATGCACCAGAAAGAACTGCATCCATCGCTTAACACCATCCTGTGAATCCTGAAAATCTTGTGAATCCTGTTGAGAAGACACGAAACATCAACGAATGATCTTGGCGCGCTTGGCGTCTTGGCGTTAAAAACATTCTGTTGAAACTCACTCCAACGAGCCATTACCGCCGAGTCAACAGCGGCGCGTTCAAGCCACCAACACGCCGTCAGCTTCCCGCAATTCAGGTCGGCCCAAATCCGGTAACAACTCGGTGTCGTTGAGCAGCCCATCCAGCGGGCGGAAGTTGAGCGCCGCGCCATCCACAAACACTTCAACCAGCGACGCAGCGCCGAGCGCGCCTTGAATCAGGGCTTCTGACAGCGGGTCTTCGATGTGTTTTTGCAAGGCGCGCCGCAGCGGCCGTGCGCCGTAGCTGCGGTCGGTGCAGGTGCGTTCGACTATCCAACGGCGGGCGGCGGGGGTGAGTTGAATCGTCATGTGGCGGTGCAGCAGGGTGCGGTTGAGTTGGTCTTCGAGCAGGCCGACGATTTGCAAGAGGTGGTCGTCGCTAAGCGGTTCAAAGACGATGATCTCGTCCAGGCGGTTGATGAATTCGGGGTTGAAGGCTTCGCGCACGGCGGCCAGGATGCGGTCTTCGTTCTTGGCGTTGGCTTCGCGGTGCGTGGATTGAAAGCCGAGTTGGCCGCTTTTGTGTATGAAGCGCGCGCCCAGGTTCGAGGTCATGATGATGATGCAGTGCTTGAAATCCACGGTATTGCCGAGCGCGTCGCTCAGAATGCCGTCTTCAAAAACCTGCAGCAGGATGTTGAAGACGTCCGGGTGCGCCTTTTCGATTTCGTCGAAGAGCAGCACGCAATAGGGATTGCGCCGCACACGTTCGGTCAATTGGCCGCCCTCTTCGTAACCGACGTAGCCGGGCGGCGAGCCGATCAGTTTCGAGACCGAGTGCTTTTCCATGAACTCGGACATATCGAAGCGGATCATGGCTTTTTCGGAGCCGAACAGAAAATCGGCCAGGCTGCGCGCGACCTCGGTTTTGCCCACGCCCGTCGGGCCTAAAAACAAAAACGAACCGACCGGGCGTTGCGGATTTTTCAAACCGGCGCGCGAACGGCGGATGGCGCGGGCGAGCGCCGAAATGGCCGCGTCCTGGCTGACGATGCGGCGGTGCAATTCGTCTTCGATGCGCAAGAGCTTGGCCGATTCCTGCTCTTGCAAGGCGGAAACGGGGATGCCCGTCCAGCGCGCGATCACATCGTCAATATCCTGTTTGAACACGGGCGCGGCGGTTTCCTCAAATTCCTGCGGCTCGAAGTATTGCGGCGGACGGCGCGACGAATTCATGTAACCGCGCTCGCGGAATTCGCTTCGTCCGTCGTGGCGCGCGTCATTCCGCAAGTAATCCTGCCGGTAATCAGCGCGCAGATCGCGTGTCGTCTCGCGTTGCCAACGCGGCGGCGGCGGAATGTAACCGCTCTCGCGTTGCACGCGCAGCTTCACGCGCGCGCCGGCTTCGTCGAGGATGTCAATCGCCTTGTCGGGCAGGAAACGGTCGGGCAGGTAGCGGTTCGATTGATAGACGGCGGCTTCGATGGCGTCGTCGTGATAGTGCACGTTGTGGAACGACTCGTAACGATCCTTGATGCCGTTCAGCACGTGCAGCGCTTCGGCTTCATCAGGCGGCGCGACTTTGACGGCCTGGAAGCGGCGTTCCAGCGAGCGGTCGCGTTCGATGGATTTGCGGTATTCGGCAGGCGTGGTCGCGCCGATGCATTGAATCTCGCCGCGCGACAGGGCCGGTTTCAAAATGTTCGCGGCGTCCAGGCTGCCCTCCGCCGAACCGGCGCCGACCAGCGTGTGCAATTCGTCAATGAAAACAATGTAGTGCGGGTTTTCGATCAACTCGCGCATGATGGTTTTCATGCGCTCTTCAAACTGGCCGCGGTATTTGGTGCCCGCCACGATCAGGCTCAGATCGAGCGCCAGCACGCGCTTGTCAATCAAGAATGACGGCACCTCGCAGGCGATGATGCGTTGGGCCAGGCCTTCGACGATGGCGGTCTTGCCGACGCCGGGTTCGCCGATCAAGACGGGATTGTTTTTAGTGCGGCGGCAGAGGATTTCGATGACGCGTTCGATTTCATCATCGCGGCCCACCAGCGGGTCTAGCTTGCCTTCGAGCGCCGCTTCGGTGAGGTCGCGGCTGAATTCAACCAGATGCGGCGAATCTTTCTTGTTGTGCGCGCCGCGTTCCAGATTGGCCTGGCGCATCAACTCGTTGCGAATGTCAGACAGGCGCAGGCCGCGTTCATACAGGATTTCGGCGGCGACCGAATTCTCTTCGCGCAACAAACCCAACAGCAGATGTTCGGTGCCGATGTGGCGATGGCCCAGCCGTTCGGATTCTTCGGCAGCATAGGCGAGCACGTGTTTGGCTTCGGTCGCCAGCAGCAATTCGGCCTGCGTCGGCAGGCGTTCGCGCAAAACGGAGCGGTCTTCGATCTCGCGGCGGATGGATTCAAAATTGACGTGGGAACGGTGAAAGAAACGGTGGGTCAGCGTCTTGTCTTCGCGCACCAGGCCCAGCAACAAGTGCTCGGCTTCGATCTGCGTCGCGCCGAACTGGCTGGCTTCATAGCGGGCGAAGAAGACGACGCGGCGGGCTTTTTCGGTATAGCGCTCGAACATCCGGCTACCAATCCTTGCCGAATGCGGAGGGCGGAAGGCGGAAGGCGGAATTGGTGTTTCAATATTCAGTCAGAGCCAGACAGGACTAACAAGATGGCGATCAGGATTAACAGGAAGTTACTAACAGAGACCGTTTATGTTACTCACGAATGAATCCTGTTAATCCTACCAGCAATCCTGTCAATCCTGTCTAAAGGCCCAGGTCGTTTTCCCAACCTGCTTACCCTGACGTATTCACTCAATTCCGCCTTCCGCCTTCCGCCTTCCGCATTCAATGAGCTGTCCATTTTCCAACCGCAACACGCGGTCGCATTGCGCGGCCAAGTGCAGGTTGTGCGTCACGAGAATCGCGGTCAAGCCGTCTTCCTGTTGCAAGCGGCGCAACAGCGCGTACAACTCAGCGCCCGTCCGTTCGTCCAGATTGCCGGTCGGCTCGTCGGCCAACAGCAATTGCGGCGCATTGACCAGCGCCCGCGCGACGGCGACGCGTTGCTGCTCGCCACCCGACAATTCGCCGGGCCGATGCGCGCTGCGGTGCGCCAGGCCGACGCGCTGTAAAAGAACGGCGGCCCGTGCGGCGGCCTCACGCCGCGCCATGCCGCTGATGAGCAGCGGCATCATCACGTTCTCCAAGGCGCTGAATTCGGGAAGCAAATGATGGAACTGGAAGACGAATCCGACCGCTTGATTGCGAAAGCGCGCCAAGTCTACTTCAGCGATTTTTGCAGTGTCAATCGCGCCCAAAATCACGCTGCCCGCCGTCGGTTGATCGAGCCCGCCCAGCAAATGCAGCAGCGTGGATTTGCCCGCGCCCGATTCACCCGTGACGGCAATCAACTCGCCTTCTTTAATTTCCAGTTGCAGGTTGCGGAAGACGACGACCTCGGCGACGCGGCCCCCAGCGGTTTGCGGATAGGTTTTGGTGAGGTTGGTGGCGCGGAGCAGAACTCTTTGCGGGTTAGTTGGAGCCGAGATCGTCATCAGCAATCACATTCACTTAGGTTGTCAGCGCAACTGCATTGCAGCTTTGAGCCCATCATCCACTTGCCGCAAGAGCCGTGCTTCCAGATGTCCGATGTAATGGAGCAGCTTGCTACGATCAAGCGTCGTTACCTGATGGCAGAGCGCCACGCTGGCCTTTTTTCAAACCGCCTGCCCCCATCGGTAAGGAGATTGACGATGGTCCGCGTTTGGCTTGCGCATTTGAAGTTGAGACAGGTACGACAATCATCAAGTACCACGTCGGTTCCTGGTTGAACGCGTCGTGTGTAACCACGATGACCGGACGGGTGCCGCGCTGTTCAGAACCGGAACGCGGCTCAAGGTCTGCCAGGTAAATATCGCCGCGTTTCATTTGGCTTTGGCCTTTCGCTTTTTCGGCTCATTCTCCTTGGCGATTTCACTGAGCATGAATTCAATGCCCGCTGCTTCCAGCGCGGGGTCTAAATCCAACTCAGTACCCGCATGCCGTTTGGCAAATACCGCTATTTCAGCGTGCAAGGCTGCGGCGCGCCGTTCTTCCAACCAAATCTCAATCGCCATCCGCGCCAGCGCGGTGGCAGGCTGTTTGACACGGACGGCTTCTTCGCGCAATTCACGGTAGGTCTCTTCCGGCAAAGGCACGTGAAAGTTTTTTTGCGTTGTGGCAATGCTCATTGTCATTCCTCCGGCCACGATCTTATGGCAGCTTTCTGCCAAAGTAAAAACGCGGCTATTCGTTGCGCACCGCCCCGCTCGCAATCGCCGCAAACAACGGGAAGCTCCCCAACGGCGCGTGCGCTTCGACAAACAAACCTTGCGCGGTAAACGAGGTCACGCTCACCGCCAACGGCAATTGATTTAACAGCGCCGGATCATCAGCCACTTTCGCAAGGCCCAGCACGCGCGCCACCCGCGCCATCAATTCCGCGCTGTCTTCTTTCGTAGACGCCAGGCTCAGCAGCACGCCCGTTTGCGAGGGGCGGCTGGCCTGGGTGAGTTGCGGCGCGTCGCTCAGCTTCAGCCCGCGCCGGTCATCCAGCAGTTTCAGCAACTGCGCACGCTTGCCCAAGCCCGCATATTCGCCGAAAAACATGGCCGAACCGCGTCCCACCTCTGAAGAGTTCCATAGCTCCGCGCCGCCGCGTGATTCGCGCTGCAAGCCGGGCCCGCCGCCGGTCAGAATCTTTTCGATCAGCTTCCGCAACAGCGCTTTGTCGCGCATCTTCAGCAGCCAGATGCGGCTTTCGACATCGTCGGTGAAATTCAGGCTCGCCACTTCTTCGCCAATCGCGCGCGCGGCCAGTTCATCGGCGCGCAGCCCAAAAAACGCTTCCTGCATGCCGGATAAAAACTGGCGCAAGATGAAACTCTGCCCGGCCCCGACGCGGCCTGAAATCGCCTTTTCCAGCGTGCCGAAGGCCTGCCCGGGATTTTCCAGATTGAGCAGCGTCACCTCGCGCACCGTCGCCGGCAGCAAGCTGAGCACGCGCGGCGCGGCGGTATTGACCTTGAGCGCCGCGCGCAAACTTTCGGTCAGATCGGGTTTGAGCAGCAGTTCGTAACGATCCACCACCGCGCCATTTTCAAAGCTCACGCCATACGCGATGCCATCGGTGGACTTCGCCGAAAAGTCGCTGAAGATGTCGCCCACGGCCCCGGCCAGCGCGGCCTTGCCCACAGTGCCAATCGCGCCACCGGCGAGCATAAACGAACCGAAGCGCAGCAAGCGCGTCACGCCTTCGCCGGTGATAAAGCCGAAGACTTCGCCCGAACGTTCGACCGCCGCGCGCGCCTGTGACAGGTAAGTATTGCTCGCCAGCGCGGGCGCACGCCCCAGCCGCGTCTCGATGCACGCGCGCATGGCTTCGGGATGATTCGCCAGCAGCCAGACGCTTTCGATCTGGGCCGAGAGCAACTGTTTTTCATCGCCTGCTTTGTAAACCACGATTGGCACGCCAGTGTATTCGCTGGCCACGCGCGTGGCATTGCCGAATGCGCGCCGCGCTAGTTCGGGCAAACGCTTTTCGATCACCGCTTGTAAACTGGCTTTGCCGGTGTGCGTCTCGGCGATCAACGCCCAACGCGGTTTGATTTGTTCGCCGCGCACTTCGAGCGCCGTCACGGCCACGGCGAATTGCGCGCGCGCCAGCAAGGTCGCTTCACCGCCGAGCGCACCGGCGAATTGCGCCAAGCCGCCCAGCTTGCTCGCGTAATTCAGCTTGTCCGACAAGCCATACGCAGGCGCGAGTTGCCGCCAGGCATGCGTCGCCGTGAGTTGTTCGATGACTTGCGGCGCGTTGTTGACCTCAACGAACCCAAGCGCGGCGGCGGGTACGTATTGCGCCATCGAGACGCGGCGGACACGTTGACTGTATAGCCATACTGCGGCGCCGAGCAGTAAAGCAAAAACCAGAAAAAGAAAAATTTGTTTGCCAGAAAAACGCTTCATAAATGCTCGCTCAGCAGCCCCAACCGAAGGTGGTGTACTGGCAAAAATTCGTCCCTGCAGGCGCAGGCGTTTAGAGTTCAAGCTTTAGCTTGTGGCGCGGTGTAGCCGCGTAATCGTGCGCCACGGCGCA
>JANOWX010000552.1:0-9785 GCA_031418175.1 Acidobacteriota bacterium
CCAGCGCCGCCAGCATCGCCGCGGAGCCTTTGGAGTGCGTGCGGCAGAGGCCGCCGCTTTGGTAAGCCTTCGGAAGGCTGAATAATGAAGGACGTGCAGCCAGTGACATCCGTTGCCTTCGTTGTTCGAACTGCCGGGGGCATACCATAGCGGCGGCCTCTGCCGCACGCACTCCAAAGGCTCCGCCGACCGATTTGTACGCGGAGGTTACTTGATCGTCAGGTTGACCGTGTTCGAGACCTTGCCGTTGGCCGTGACCGTGAGTTCGACCTTGCCTTTGCCCGCCAGCGCGCGCGGCAGCAGCAGGTTGAATTGATCCAGCCCGGTGAAGGTGCCTTGCGGGCCGACGTTGTTGCTGCCGGTGACGTTGCCGTAATACTGCATCCCGATGATGTAGGGAAAGGCGGGCGCACCTTAGTCGGCGCGCGAATTCGAATTGCTACGCTTTTTTATCGCCCGGCCCGGCATCACGCTCTCGCGCCAGCAGTTGTTGCGCGGCTGTGTACCGCTGCTTTTAACTCAGCGGGCCACACGCGCGCCCCCGCCTTTCATCACCTTTTCGACCTCGGCCAGCGTGGCCATCGAAGTGTCGCCCGGCGTCGTCATCGCCAACGCGCCGTGCGCGGCGCCGTATTCGATGGCTCGCTGTGCACCTTGTCCCGTCAAAAAGCCGTAGGCCAAGCCTGACGCGAATGAGTCGCCACCCCCGACGCGGTCGAAGATTTCCAGGTTCTCGCGCAAACGCGCCTCATAAAACTGGCCGTCGTGGTAACAGATCGCGCCCCAATCGTTGACCGTCGCCGTCTTGGCATTGCGTAACGTCGTCGCGACGACCTGAAAGTTGGGATATTGCGCGACGGCGTGCGCGATCATCGTTTTGAAATTGGCCGGATCGAGCGCGGAAAGATGTTCGTCTACGCCCGCGACCGCAAAGCCGAGCGCGGCGGTGAAATCCTCTTCGTTGCCGATCATCACATCCACCAGCGCGGCCAGCCCGCGATTGACCGCTTGCGCGCGCGCGTGGCCGCCGATGCCTTGCCAGAGCGATGCGCGGTAATTCAGATCGTAGGAAATGATCGTGCCGTATTGGCGGGCGGCTTCCATCGCTTCACGCGCAACCAGCGGCGACGTTTCGGACAACGCGCAAAAGATGCCGCCGCAATGAAACCAGCGCGCGCCTTCCGCGCCAAAGATTTTCTCCCAATCAATCTCGCCAGGTTTGAGTTGCGCAATCGCCGTGTGGCCGCGATCCGAACAGCCGACGGCGCCGCGCAGGCCGAAGCCGCGCTCGGTGAAATTCAAACCGTTGCGTACCGCGCGCCCGACGCCGTCGTATTTGACCCATTTGAGGTGCGATTGATTCACGCCACCTTGGTAGATCAAATCCTGCACCAGACGGCCCACCGGATTGTCGGCCAGCACTGTCACCACAGCCGTATTCAGGCCGAAGCAACGCTTCAACCCGCGCGCGACGTTGTATTCGCCGCCGCCTTCCCAGGCCTGAAAGGTGCGCGCCGTGTGAATACGCCCATCGCCCGGATCGAGCCGCAGCATCACTTCGCCGAGCGCGACCATGTCCCATTTGCACTGCTCTTTCGGTTTTATCTGCATCTCGTTTTCTCCCACGAAGCCACACGAAGAATCACGAAGCTGATCTTTCTTCTTCGTGATTCTTCATCTGGCTTCGTGGGCAGTCTGCGTAGCACTTCTTCATTTCAGCCAGTGTATCCGCGCCTTTGTATTCGTATTCGATGTTGGCCGGAATCTTCCATTTATTTTTCAGCAACAGTTCGAGCACGGCTTTGATCGGGGTGTCGCCTTCGCCGAAGGGGACGTTGTCACCCTGGTTGCGTTTGCGATCCTTGATGTGCAGCGTGACGATGCGGGCGTGGTGTTTGGTCAGGTAATCCACCGCGTCGAAATTGGCGGCGGTGAAATGGCCGATGTCCAGGTTGATGCCGAGGTATTCGGAATTGCCTTCCATTGCCTTGGTGAAATCGTCCGGCGTGGCGAATTCGTTCGGCTTGATGTTGGAGTGGTTATGCATGCCGACGCGCATTTTGTATTTGCGGGCGTATACGTCCACGCGTTTGGCGACGCTGACTTGCGCCGAAGAGGTGATACATTGCGCGCCCAGCGCGCGCGCCATTTGAAAGCCGCGCTCGATTTCCGCTTCGCTCGAATCGTCGCGGAAGCTGTAGTTGAAAGCGTAAAGCTCGATCCCGGCGGTTTTGAACTGCCGGCCGATCGCGCTGAATTGGCTGAGCGGCGTAGTCAGCCGCCATTTGCGCAACTCGTCGCGCTTCAGCCCGCTCGGTTCGATATGTCCGGCCCAGAGTTCGCAGCAGTTCAAGCCGACTTCGACGTAGCCTTTGATGGCATCTTCGAGCGAGCGGTCGCGGAAGCTGTAACTTTGCGCGCCGATTTGCACGCCCTTGATTTTGGAATTGGGTTTGATCTGCGCCAATAAACTTTTCGGTAAGAGGGCTGGTAACGCGGTCGAAAAACCGGAAGCGGTCAGCGTGCCGAGCGCAAGCTGGTTCCATTCCCTGCGAGTCAAATCCGCCATGCGAGTGTCTCCTTGCGATTGATATTGATTGCGCTGAGCGCGGTTGAAAGTGCGGCGATTGTAGCGTTGCCGCCCACGCCCGGCAAGACCGAGGAAGTCTGGGAAGTCTGGGAAAGTCTGGAGAAGTCTGGGGAAGTCTAGGTAAGTCTGGCGAAGTCATGAGAAGTCCGGTTAGCAGTGTCCTTGCGAATCCTCCAGACTTGCTCCGACTTCTTACGACTTTCCCAGACTTTCCCAGACTTCCCCAGACTTGGCATTCCCAGCGTAAAATCCGTTACGCCGGTGACGGCACTTGTGCTAAGCTCCGCGCGCGTTGAGGCTGTCCAGACGAGCGTTCATCGCATCCCACCTACACGCGGCGCGACGCAATTGAACACGTTCCATCATTCCAGGAGTACCGCAATGCCCCCACCAGCAAAATCCGGCAATCTGCGCGAATGTGTTTCGTGCAAACAGTGTTTCGGCCCGGGTCAACAACTCTGCCCGCATTGTTTCATCGAACTCGTCACCATCGAAGCCATCCCGCATCTGCTCAATGAGCGTTACCGTTTGGAGCGCGTCGTTACGCGCGGCGCGAGCAATCTGCTGTTCGCGGGCTTCGATGTGGTTGAAGAGCAGCCGGTCGCCATCAAACTGATCCGCGCCGCGGCCATGGCTGATCCGCGCGCGCAGGCACGCTTTCTGCGCGAAGCCGAACTGGCGGCAAACCTCAAACACCCCGGCCTGGCCGAGATTTTCGCGTTCGGGCTGTTGGGTGAAGGGGGCGCATACGTCGCCTTTGAACAAATGCCCGGCACACTGTTGCGCAGTGAAATGCGGCGCGTGGGGCGCTTCACGGTTGAACAGGCCGTGCCGCTGTTGTGCGCAATCGCGGGCGTCCTGGATGACGCGCATTGCGCCGGGCTGGTGCACCGCGACTTGAAACCCGAGAACGTTATTTTGCTGCCGCCAGACCCGGCGGCGGCGACACGCGGCGTGAAGTTGGTGGATTTCAGTTTCGGGCGCGTGTCCGGCGGGCGGGCCTATCAGCCCGGCAAGACGGCGCGTTTGCAGGACATCGGCCAATTGCCCGCGCGGCCGGCTTATCTAAGCCCCGAACAGTTCCTCGGCGCCGAAGCCGATGCGCGCGCCGACATTTTCAGTTTGGGCGTGATCGCTTATGAAATGCTGGCCGGGCAACCGCCGTTCAAAGCAAGCCGCGTCGGCGAAATGGCGGGCAAGGTGTTGCACGAACGCCCGGCCCAGTTGCGCTCTTTCAACCCCGAAGTCAGCCTCGTGATCGAAGCCGAGGTTTTGCGCGCACTGGAAAAAGAGCCGCACAACCGCCAACAACGCGCCGCCGAGTTCAAACGCGAATTGCAGAACGCATTGCACTGGAAATAAACCAACAGCAGAAAGCCAAAACGAAAAAACGCGCGGGAAACAGCATTGTCTCCCGCGCGTTTTGCATTCAGCCTTGTTTATTCTTGCGCTCAGCGCCGCACACCATAAAGCACACGCACCTCGCCGGCATCAGCGCGCGTGTTATTGACGCTCGCTGAAAGCGGGATGCCCAGCACCAGACCGGCCACTTCCGCGCCATTCACATTGCCCAAGGCAAAACCGCCTGCGCCCAACCGGTCGCCCGGATAAGCGCCGTAAACAGACAAATCCACCGCCTTGGTTGCCAGGTCGTAGGTGCTCGGCAAGGAAGCGCGCGTACCGAAAATGAGATAGGCCGCGCCCAACGGATCACGCTTTTCGGTGACGAGGTCGGCGCCGGGCGCGCCTAGCACCAGATCGGCAATCCCATCGCCATTGAAATCGCCTGCCGCCAGACTGGTACCCAGCGCATCGGCAAAGGCATCGCCCGGGCGTCCCACACCATAAATCAACGAGGTTTTTGCCGACACGCCCGCTGCGCCGTAAAAGATCAGCACTTCGCCGGTGTTCTGCCGCGCATTGTTTGGGCCGTCGCCACCCGGCGCGCCCATGACCAAATCGGCAAAGCCATCGCCATTGATGTCGCCGAGCACCACAGACGCGCCGAGGTTGTCGCTGTCATTCGTCCCTGAAATAAACAAGCCGACGTTCAACACCGTGGCCGTGCGTGTGCCCGCCAGCGCGGCGTTCCCCAAAACCAAATAGGCAAAACCGGTGGCCCTGCTAAAGCCATTGGCAAACGGAGCGCCGACGGCAAAATCAGCGATTTCATCGCCGTTAAAATCGCCCAGCGCGAGCGCACTGCCCAGTTGCCCGCTGCCCAGCAAAGCGTCGCCGAGCAAGGTGTAAGTCGCATTCACTTTGGCCAGATCGAGTTCTTTGGCGAGCGTTGCCCCGCCGGCGAAAAGATAAACCGCGCCCGCATCCGTGGCGGTCTGATCGGTGAGGTCAGATTTCACATCCACACCGGGCGCGCCGGCCAACAAATCCGGCGCGCCGGTTTTGCTGCGCAGCCGTCCGGCGGCAACACTGGCGCCGAATCTGTCACCGGTTTTCTGGCCATTGATGATCAACCCCGCGATGCGCGCGACGATACCAGCTTTATTGGCGTCCAACCCATCCGGCGGGAAGGGGCCAAAGAGCGCATAGACCTTGCCGCAATCGCGCCGGTCGGTCGTGTCAGTCAAGGGCGCGCCGATGATCAGATCAGGTTTGCCATCGCCGCTGATGTCGCCAATGGCCAGGCTCGCGCCGAAGGCATCGTAAGAGCGTTCGCCATAGAGCGTGACATCCGGTTTCTGCTGCGCCAGATCAAGCGTGCCGCCCAGACCTGCTTTACCGAAAAACACATAGACTGCGCCGGTGTCGCGGCCTACGTCCTGCGTGCCATTGTTGGCGAAAGGCGCGCCGATGATTAGATCGGCAATCCCGTCGCCATTCAGATCACCGGTCGCTACGCTGGTTCCGGCCGCGTCACCCGCATCAAGGACATTGCGCGGCACCGGGCCGTTGGCGCCATAAACGATGAGATCGCCCGGCTCCTTGCTCAATTCGCGCTGCGCGTCGTAAACGGTGATGCGCACGTCCTTGCTTTCGCTGGCTCCGTTGGCCGTGCCCCGGAAAGTGATGTTATAAGTGCCGGCTTGCGTGAAGCCCGGCGTCCATTTGAATTGCCAGACGCCCGCGCTGCCAGCCGTTAGCGTAGCGCCTTCGGGCAAGGTGCTGGTGGTAACGGTGCTGCCGGCCTGTCCACCCGGAACTGCAACATCAAAGACCAATTGCTGACCTTCGTTGATGAATTGTGGGCCGGGCACCGAAAGCGTCGGCACGTCTACGATGGTGAGCTTGATTTCTTTGGTGTCAGCCAATGATGGCGTCCCATTATCGGCAACGCGAATGGTAACGGTGTAATTCCCCGCCTGGGTGAAGCTGGGCGTCCATTTGAATTGCGAACTGGTCGGCGAAGTGACGGACAAACTCGCGCCTAAAGGTAGATTCGATCCGCTGATCGTCAAGGCCTGCCCTTGATCCACATCGGTGGCCGTCAGGTTGATTGTCAGCGGTTGCCCTTCGCTGCCGGTCACCGTCGGCGGCACCGTCAACACTGGCGCATCGTTGACCGGTCTAACGGTTAGCTTCACCGTCGCCGTGGCGCTATTCACGCTGCCGTCATTGACCACAAACGTGAAGATGTCGGAGCCGCTGAAATTCGCAATCGGAACGTAAGTCAGATTCGGCGCGGCGCCACTCAAACCGCCATTCAAGGGCGGCGTGACAATCCTGTAAGTCAGCGGATTGCTATCGGGATCAGTGCCGGTCAATTTGATCGCCAAGGGCGTATCTTCATCGGTCGCCAAATCCAGGCTGTTGGCTGTGGGTGGACGGTTTTGATCCGCCACAGAAACATCCAGGTTATGTACGGCGGTGCCCCCTTGCTTATCGTCAGCCGTAACCGTTAACCGGAAGGTGCCGCGCTCAGGCGGCGTCAAGCGCAGAATATAGGCGTTGGCATTCACGATGGCGCCAGTCCCCTGCACCTTGATCAGCGAAGCCCAATTCACCCCCATCACCGTCGCCGTGATTTGTTGTCCCGGGTCAGGATCGGAAATGACCAAACCAATATCCGATCTTTGCCCGAATGGAATCTCGACCTTGGGCGGCGCCAAAATAACGGGCTCGCGATTGATGGACTCGCTCGGCAGATAAGTTGGCGCTGCTCTGGTGATACCCCCAACGATCACCCGGGCATCCGGGCTTTGCGCGCGCGCCACGCGTCCATTGGGCAACCTGTAAGTAACGTCCACGGCAATGTTCTCGCCCGAGGCCGCTGGAACATTGCGCAAGATATAACTGCCATTGCCATCGGTGTCGGCTTCCTGACCGCGCGCCTTGACGTTGACCTTGCTCACCGGTTCGGCGCGATTGCCCACCACCTGGCCGTTCTCGTTCACACAACACAAAACTTGCCCTTGCACGGTCGTCGAAGCGCCGGGGACAGGAGCGGCTGAAGCCAGCGCAGCAAAGTAAATATTCGCTTCCTTCACATCACCCGGCCCAGTTTCGAGCAGCTTGCCATCGGCGGAAACGGTGACCTTCGCCCCTTCGACTTCCGCAAATCTGCCTATACTACCGCTGCTGTCATAGCGATAAAGTTTCAGGCTGGCGCCCACCGGACGCCCGTCATTCGGCAAGACCAATTTGGCACCTTCCGGAATCTTGGTGTCGAACGGCGTGACCTGCACGATGCTTGAACTGAATACCCCCATCGGCAATTCAACTGGCGTACGGCCATTCTGTACCGGGGTCAAATAAATCTTCCCGCTACCGCTGCCATCAGGGAAAACAGGCTTGGCATTCGCGGCGACTTGCAGGCTGAAATTGCCGGTCTGGATATTTGTGGTCAAAGGCTGCGGTGTCGGCTGTTGTTGTTGTGCCGTATTTATCACCCGCAAATTGCTGCCACCCTCAGCCGCCGCTGGCCCGGAACCAATGGTGCCGCTCGACCCGGTGGCCTGTTGCAACGAAATCGGACTGGCAAATTTGTTGTCGCGATTTGCCGCAGCCACGATCTTCATCGTCAATTTCGGATAGGGCGGTTGCGTGGGAATCAAATCACCGTCAATGAAAACGGAATGGGCAGCGGCTGGCACATTGGCCAAAACGAAGGTGCCTTCGGCGGAGGTCGTAACCGGAGCGCCGCCGCTCGACAGACGGACATTGACCCCGGCCAGCGGTTGGCGATTGGTGTTCTCAACGATGCCGCTGATCGAAGTCACGATGGGCACAGGGTTGGCACTGACGCCCTCGCCATTTGGCGTGGCGACCTTGACGGTACCGGTCTCGACGCCGAAGGGCACGACCACTTCCAATTGGGTTGGCGACGCCGTCATGACCTGGGCTTCGGTGGCGCCAGGGCCGATGTAAACTCTGTTAGAGGCTTTATCAGGCGAAAACCCGCTGCCGGTGATAATCAGGCTCTGCCCGGCGACAGCCTGAGTGCCAATCCCGTCTCGCGGAATAAAACTCACAATCTGTGGCGCAGTCGGCCCGCTGCCATTCCCGCCAATCTCGACATCCACCAAATTTGAGGAGCTAAAGCCGGTGGCCGAAGCCGACACACTCACCACGCCACGGCCAATGAGGGGCACGCGCGGTATCAGCACGTTGATTTGATCAACTCCGACCAAGCCTGGCTGCGGGCCAACAAATTGGGGTTTAACCTGCTCGCCACCGATCAGGATGTTGAAGTTGTCTTTCGCTGGCTCATCGGCATTCCGCAAGCCGGTCGCAAACAAGACTAGATAAACCGCGTCAGACGTGGGTCCCAAATCCACCGCTTTTGTGATAAACCGGCTCGACACGGGATTGAACTGCGTTGCAGGTTCATAAATTAGCTGCCCCGTACTTTTCACCCGTAAGAACACTGCGGCAGCCGCGTTCCGGCCATTGCCATTAGCCGAGAAGAGGCCCGGCGCCACTTGCACAATCTGTATTGTCCCGTTTGAAACCGTGCCGTCACCGGAACGAATCACTACATTGGCCGTCCCCAACGCTGTCGTCGCGGGGATCACATAATTCACTTGCTGGGCTGAGACAAAGAACAACCCGGCCCGCACCCCATTGACTTCGACTGTTGTACCCCCAAGTTGCGTAGGCAGCGGATTCGTTGTCGCAGAAGCATTCTGCGTAGCCAGGCTCAGCCCAAAGGAGGCCACGATTGAGTCAGGCGCCGCGCCAGCTTCAAAACTAGCCGCTGACAGAGTCGCTACGGCATTGGCGTTAATATCGAAAGCCGCCAGCGCAGGCAGACCTGCACGGGCAGCCAAGTGGTTGACAGATTGAACCAAGGTCTTTTTTGTAATGTTGAGCTGTTGGCTGAGCGGACTGTAGAGCGAGGCTTTGGCGACCGTGCTCAAGCCGAATACACACGCGGCGAGCGACAAGACCGCTAAGCCGAAAATGATTGCCTTTGGCGCACAACGCGCTGGGCGATTCAGTACGGCGGCACATAGCTGTCGAACTAAAGCTGATTCAAAGCGCGCTAAACGCATAGGGACCTCCCGATGACGATTCATAAAAACCTGATAAAAAAAATGAAAAGGAGCGATGTGCTGCGGAGTTGACTCTCGGACTGGCGACTATGGGGAAAACCGGTGCAACCAACATCCATGTTTTAGCGTTGGGTGGCAACGCTGGGTGGCAACACGAAAAGTAGCGACCGTTCGGGGGAAAACAGGGCTGCCGCCAGATCAACCTGACCCTTCAACTAATTGAAATACAAAAGTGGGGTCATTGGTTGTCTGGTGCAAGTCAGAGAGTATCGCGGAGCGGCTCTTCGATGCAACTGATAAGCGCTGAGTTGGCAAGTCTTAAGAAATGTTACGGCGCACTGAGGAAAATTTAGGGCTAGCCCGCCAGGCCAGCCCTTCAGACAATGCTTCAGGCAATGCTTCAGGCCGTGTGTAAAAAACGTTGTGTGGCAACTGGCTTAACTCTTGAGCAGGCCCTTGAAGCTGGCCTGATTGACTTGATAGCCCGGGAAAATCGCATTCAGGTTGGCCGCACCCAAATGTGACTTCGCCACTTCCGCAAACACATCGCGGAAATCCGTCGTCACTGCCAAATCGCGGCCTTCGTACAACTGTTCCGTCTTCAAGCCAGGCCACTTACCATAGACCTTGCCGCCTTTGACGTTGCCGCCGAGCACGAACATCGCACTGGCGTGGCCGTGGTCGGTGCCGCGATTGCCATTCTCTTTGGCGGTACGACCGAATTCGGTCATCGTCAGGATGAC